>NZ_JBKVCZ010000005.1:46606-66892 GCF_046966825.1 Hungatella sp.
ATTGAGCCGAGTGCCATAAGAACGATCGGCACAACGATCGGAGCCAGAGCGATAAATCCGCCCGGAAGCTTGCCGTATTCCGCAACCAGCTGCTCGTAGGTCTTCGTTACTTCACTGCTGTCCGCCTCGTCTTTTGCCCGAACCTTCTTGCCGATGTATTTCGCATAGAAATAGCCGGCGATCAGCGGAGCGATCGATACGAGAACGCCCATTCCCATAACAAGGAGAAGGTTGTTTCCGATTCCCAGCGTGTTGGCCGCCGCGATCGGTCCCGGTGTCGGCGGAATAAATACGTGGGAAATGTAGAGACCTGCGGATAAGGAAACCGTCATCGCCACGCTGGAAGTCATGGTTCTCTTCACCAGCGCCTTACGGATCGGGTTCAAAATTACGAATCCGGAATCACAGAATACAGGGATCGACACGACCCAGCCCATCAAAAGCATAGCCAGCTCCGGCCGCTTTTTGCCAACCAGGCGGATTACCATGTCTGCCAGCTTAAATGCCGCTCCGGTCGCTTCCAGGATGCTTCCGATCAAAGCGCCCAGGATAATAACGATACCAATACTGGTAAATGTGCCGGAGAATCCGGCTCCGATAACATTGGCAATGCCCTGTGTCACACTGCCATCCTCCGCCGTCACATTCACGAGCGGAATACCTGCAATCAGTCCCAGAATCAGAGACACCGTCATAATCGAGAGAAACGGATGAATCTTAAACTTGGAGATTGCCACAATCATAACAATGATTGCGATTACAAAAGCGATAATAAGTGGAAAACCAGTCATACCATGCCCTCCTTAATCTTTGTGCACTTTGTCCTTTAAAATGCACGAAACACGTTTTAGTATGTATATACTATACAATACTTAAGAAGGCACAGTCAATGTTCCTCAGAACATAAAATTATCACAATTTTTGTTTTCCAGCACATCCGCTTACCATTCTATCTCAACCTTTACATCCTGGAAAAACAGCATTGCCATATAAAAAACCGGAGCGTTGCTGATCAGTCTCACATCGTAGCCGGTAAGCTCCGCCAGCTTTTTCAGCTTGTACGTCAGCGTATTTTTGTGAATATACAGCGCGTCCGCGGCGGCCGTCAGCGATCCTTCCGCGGCGAAGTACGCCTCCAGAATATCGATCCATCCGGACAGCTCCTCATACGCGCAGTTTTGAAACAGCTTATGAATGTAGGCGATCTTCATCTGCTTGGAAATATCACCGGCAAACAGCTCCAGTGTCACCTGGTCATACGACCGGATATTGGAGGAGGAGATTCTCGCCGATCGCCACGCGCGGTTTGCCTGGCTGTATGCCGTCGGTATATCCTCAGACTTTCCGTCTATGCCGATGGCCAGCTTGATATGATACCGCTCCAGAACCATACCGGACAGCCTTTCCGCCAGCTCCCGAATCTGAGTGTCCGCGCACTGTTTGACCAGTATGATCTGGCGGCCTGTATTTCTCAGGATCATGTTGGTGGGAATGTACTCCACCACACTGGAGATATCATTCTCAATCTGCTCGATCAGCTTCTGTCCGTCTGCCGTGGATATATATTTCTCCAGCTTTCTGACACTGACGACCATCACGCGCCGCGGCAGGCTGATATCGATTCCCAGGGTGTACCCCCGCTCCGCCAGAGCCTGGGATTTTAACAGGCCGTTTCCCAGAATCCAGTCCTCCAGAAAACGGCTCACAACTCTGGTCTTCAGACGTTTCTCATCCTGTTCCGAATTCTCACGAATCAGGATCTCCACCATTTTCTTAACAATTCTTCCGTAATCCTTTACCTGCTCATAGCCGCCGGTAATACCGATGACCCCGACACACTCTCCCATATGGATAATCGGAAGATTTAATCCCACCCGGGTGGAGTTGGTCGCGCATTCCGGAGTTATGTAAAGTTCAGGAAGCTTCTCCCCGATCACCCTCACAGCGCCTTCGTGCAAATGGCCAATTCGCGACTTATCCGTACTCGCGATGATTACCCCGTTTTTGTCCATCATATTGATGTTCTGATGGACGATGCCGCCAATATCATTTACTATGGCCTGCGCGCTGTGCCTAGTAAGCTCCAGTCCGTGCATGCCGGACAAATTCTCATTTTCCATAAGCCGCCCCGTTCCGTTGTCACGTTCTGAGTCCGTAGATGTCCTCCAGCATTTCCCTTAACTGATCGACCGTCTGCCCCGCATCCCTGCCCGTTTCATCCACGGTAATATCCGCGTATCTCTCATAGTACGGCACACGCTCCTCGTAGAGATCCCGAAGCGTCATCCCATCCTTCAGCACGACGCCGCGATCCACCAGATTGCCCAGCCTGGCTTCCACCGCCTCATAGCTGAGCTTTAAATAGACCACCGTGCTGATCTCTTTTAAATGTTCCATGGCTTCTTTCCCATAGATCACGCTGCCGCCCGGCGCTATGATGCTTTTATGTACGGAAAGGCCGGCATTTATCCGGTTTTCCACCTCCATGAAGCCGCCAAGCCCCTCCTCGGCTATGATCTCCTTTAACAGGCGGCCTTCCTTTTCCTGTATCACGATGTCCACGTCCACGAAGGAGTAGCCGAGACGTTTTGCAAGAAGAACACCCACCGTGCTCTTTCCCGAAGCCGGCATACCGATCAGCGTGATATTGTCCAGTTTCTGCATTATTTGTGCTTCCTTCCTTTCTTCTTCACCGAATACCCGAAGCTGCCCAGCTTTTTCCCCAGCTCAAAGTACTCGCCATGAGAGTAAGCCACCAGCCCGGTACTGTTTAAGTGGAATTTCCCGTTCTCATCCATGAACTTCTCGTTTACGGAGACGCCCACCACTTCCGCCAGGAACAAATCATGAGTCCCCAGCTTCTTCACTTCCGTCACGCGGCACTCCAGATTCACAGGACTCTCCCCGATCCCCGGCGCCTTCACAAATTTTGAGGGCGACGGTGTCAGCTTCATCTCTTTATATTTATCTGTGTCCCGTCCGGATTTCACACCGCAGTAATCCGCGGCGTACACCAGATCCTTCGTAACCAGATTCACCACAAATTCCTTCGTCTCCGTCAGAATTGCATGGGAATACCGTTCCGGCCGGACGGATATGGACAGCATGGCCGGAGAAGAACAGATCGTTCCCGCCCACGCGACCGTAATAATATTGGGCTTTTCGCCTTCCCGCCCGCAGCTTACCATAACCGCGGGAACCGGATACAGCATATTGCCCGGTTTAAAGTATTGTCTCGCCATCATAATTCCTTTCTGTATTAGGCCTGAACTGCCAGCATGATTCCCGGAATCAGCTGTTTCTTCCTGGATACCACGCCCGGAAGGCTGACCACGTGATCCTTAACGCCTGCGCCCTCTTCCGAATACGTCCGGAATGCACCTGCGATCAGCTGCTCGGCCCCCTGCCCCTCACAGAGAAGCTCCGTGGACTCGGTCAAAATATTGGTCAGCATGAAGAACATCATATCCATGCCGTGCTCCTCTCTGGCCTTCGCCATGTACGGCAGCATGCGGTCCTTTAACTCTTCCAGCTCACCCGCGTTTAAGGAGCTGATCTGTCCCACGCCAAAGGAAACCTTTCCGACCGAGAACTTCTTGAAGTCCTGATAAAAGATCTCCACATCGGTCTTTCCCTTCAGATTGCTTCCCGCAGCAAACATGGAAGCAGCATACGATTCCACTTCCACCCCAGCGATTTCAGCCAGATGGAGCGCCGCCCTCTTATCCACGTCGGTACAGGTCGGTGACCGGAACAGCAGCGTATCGGAAATGATGGCGCTGCACAGCAGACCGGCGATCCACGGTTCGATCTCCACACGGTTTTCCTGATACATCTGATAGACGATGGTGGCGGTACAGCCCACCGGCTGATTGCGGAAAAATACAGGCGCAATGGTTTCCACCGTTCCCAGTCTGTGGTGATCGATGATTTCCAGAATCTCGGCACTCTCCATGCCTTCCACCGCCTGGCTCTTCTCGTTGTGATCCACCAGGATGATGCGTTTGCCCTTGGCACCTAACAGGTTCCGGCGTGAAATCATGCCGCGGTATCTGCCGTTCTTATCGAGAATAGGGAAATCGCGGTGGCGTTTGCTCGCCATCACGTCCTTGATATCATCGATATAATCGTCCATTTCGAACGTAATCAATGCCTCTGTCTTCATAAAATAGCTGATCGGCATGCTCTGATTGACAAGGCGGGCAGCCGTAAAGGTATCATACGGTGTCGTCATAACCGTACATCCGTGCTCCTGCGCCAGCTTCTTAATCGTCATGGAGACAGCCGCGCCCTCGCACACGATGATGCAGGCAGCGTCCATCTCGATCGCGCAGAGCTGGGATTCATACCGGTTCCCAAGAATGACCAAATCGCCCCTGGATATATAATACTCCATCATATCCGGATTAGCCGCCGCGATGAGAACCTTACCCTCGCTGAAATACGATGTCTCATCCCCCACGATCATGGCCCCTTCCAGGGTCTCCACGATATTGGCGTACTGCGTATTGGCCTTGGATAAAATGCTGCTGTCATAGACGTTCATATAGGATTTTGCAATATCACCGACTGTGATAAGCCCCTCCAGCAGCCCTTCCTCCGTGACAGCCGGAATGGTGACGACGTTCGCCTCCTGCATGATATTCCATGCTTTCTTTAAGGAAAGGTTCTTCTTCACGCCCGCCGTCTCCCTGATCTCGATATCACGGACCTGCGTTTTGACGTTCTCGATAATTTCCGGGGCCTCCACATTGAAATGCTTTAAAACAAACTGTGTCTCTTCATTAACTGCCCCGGCCCGTCCCGGCTGGTAGTTCTCCCCCGTAACGCACCGTTTTAAGTTGGCATAACAGATGGCCGAACAGATGGAATCCGTGTCCGGATTCTTGTGGCCGATAACAATGGTTTTTCTGCTTATTTTCTCTCCCATGAAGCCTCCTTCTATTTTTCATAATCTGTTTACATGAAGTTCATATTTTATTCACATGTATTTTTTATACTAAATGCATAGGAAATCATTTATGCGAATTGATTATATCGTCAAATTGCACATAGATTTTTCATAATTGCCCCGGTTGCTCGTCGACCGGGGTCTCCTCATTTTTATGGGGATTTTTGCGTAACAGGATAGCGCTCCCGGGAGGGTACTTTTACTGCCCGCGTGTTCATTATAGCATAGAATTTCATGAAAATCACAGGAATTCCGCCATCTTCTTCGGATGGATGATGGATTGCAATATAGTATACCATATCCGTAAAAATTGTAAACATCCGGTAACTGCACAAATACAAAAAAGGCCGCTGCAAACGGAGACGGAAGCTCTGGGCTTCCTCATTTGCAGCGGCTTTTCTGACGCGTTAATGGAATGTATTCTATATTACAGATTGTGGTAAACCGGCTCCATCCTGGAAAAGGTGTTAAACGTCCGATATCCCATGTCCTTCAGCACCTGTTTCACCTCAGCGATGTGGTCACCGAGATGCACCGTCTCATGGGTATCGGAGCCAATCGTCAGAATGGTTCCTCCCAGTTCCCGGTAACGTCTCAATATGGCGCGGCTCGGCATCAGATCCTTCAGGCCGTATTTGAAGCTTGACGTATTGACTTCAATGCCCTTTCCGTCTGCGATCACCTGGCGCAGAATCCGGTCCACGATTTCCATGATCCGGTCATCCGGATAGTCTCCGAAGCGGTCGTACCTCTTAATCATGTCTAAATGCCCCAATACGGAATATCCCCTGTACTGCCGGACCACATCGCAGATCGCCTCGTAATAGGCCGTCTGATACTCTTCCTGACTCTTTCCTTCCTGGAATTCATAGTTCCAGAACTCCCGGTCTCCCACCTGATGGTTGCTCAGGATGACGAACTCGAAGGGATACCGCTCAAAGTCACGGCGAAACAGAGGAATGGTGTGGCTCTGCACCCCGAATTCGATCCCCGCCTTTATGGCGATCCGGTCCCGGTACCTCTCCTTAAGTCTCTCCACTTCCTCAAAATACGCCTCATAGCCGCAGTTTAAATCCGTCTTCACGCCGTAATCCACGTGTTCTGTAAATGCAATCTCGTCGAGCCCAATGGCCACGGCTTTTTTCACCATATCCTCCATGGGACATTCCGAATCATCGCTGTAATACGTATGTGTATGGTAATCCGCCAGCATGTCCTTCTCCTTTTATTCAGTACGGCCGCTGAGAGCCGCCTCTTCTGCCAAATCTTCCCTGGTCAGGTTTCTTACCCACTGATATTTTTTATAATGGCGGTAGACCGCCGGAAGCTTCACAAATTCATCCAGGTTCAGCAGAAAATAAACCGCCAGCACCGGAAGCTTAAAGACAAAGGCCGCCAACAGGCCGATTGGAACGATAATCATCCACATCGTGACCGTGTCGCACAGGAAGCCGAATTTCGTGTCGCCTCCCGCGCAGAAGATTCCCGCCACCACCGTCATATTGGCCGACTTCGCAATCAGATAATACGCACACATAAACAGCATTCCATGCAGATACGCCTGTGCCTGAGGGCTTAAATTGGCGGCATACCGCATGATCCAGGGACTGAACGCCAGCAGGATGACGCCGGACACGGCTCCCATTACCAGTGACAGGCGGCAGAGCCGTCCGCCGTACTCCCTGGCCCGGACAAGGTTTCCGCTTCCCAGCTCATTTCCCACGATGATTCCGCTTCCGGAGCCGATGCCGATGCAAAGGCAGGAGATCAGGTTCTTCACGATTCCGGCGATGGAGTTGGCCGCCACGGCATCACTCCCCAGATGGCCCATAATCACGGTAAACATGGTAAAGCCGCAGCCCCACACCAGTTCATTGGCCATAACAGGGGAGGTGTATTTGACAAAATCTTTCCGCAGCACGGCGTGAGACTCCTTCAGAAGACTCCAGTGAATCCGTACCACATCTTTCTTACAGTTTTCCCACATCGCCAGACCTAACTCTGCCGCCCTGGCAATCACGGTCGCAATGGCCGCGCCGCTGATTCCAAGCTTCGGAAACCCAAACAGTCCAAATATCAAAATACCATTCAGCAGAATATTTAAAACCATGGAGACCGAGCCATACACCGTGCTCTTAAGCGTCCTGCCGCTATTTCTCATGATACAGAGATAGATCTGGGAGATTCCCGCCATCAGGTAAGACCAGCTGACGATCCTTAAGTATACGGCGCCCAGCGCGATCAGCGTCACATCGTTCGTAAAGATGCGCATCAGCGCCTGCGGGCAGAGGGCCGCCGCCGCAAAAAACAGGAACGAAATCACGAAGGAGTACTTGAGGACAATCGCCAGAATCTTTTCAACAGACAGCCGATCATTCTTTCCCCAGTACTGCGCAGCCAGGATCGTCGTCCCGATGGTCAGGGCCGCCCAGAACAGGCTCAGGACAAACTGTACCTGCGCCGCCAGCGATACCGCCGATAAAGAATCCTGGTTCACCATACCGAGCATCATGGCGTCCGAAGCGCTGACCAGCGCCGACATCAGATTCTGAAACGCGATCGGCAGAACCAGAACGAATAAATTTTTGTAAAAGTGTTTGTCATTCTCTCTCATCAGAACTCCCCTGTGGTCTGGCTTTGATTTATATTTTATAATTATATTACTTGATATACGGGTTCAATATCGGTATAATCGTTATATATTATAACAATCGTATTTTATGGTGAGAACAATGCTGAATAATGATGGAAAGATAAATGTTGATGTTATGCAGGACGCCTCTGAGATCGTCCGCTACGACGAAACAGGCATACCGCTCTACATACAGACAGGAGAATTGTCCCGGTATCCGGACAGGAAGGCACTGTGCCACTGGCACGATGACCTGGAATTTATCAAGATTATCGATGGTGAGATGAATTATTATATCAATGGAAAGAATCTGGTATTGAAAGAACATGACGGGATCATGGTCAACACGAGGCAGATGCATTACGGCTCCTCCATCGACCAGAAGGACTGTTCCTTTCTCTGCATTCTCGTCCATCCCGCGCTGTTCTCGTCAAACAAGCTGATCTTCCGCAAATACCTGATGCCGATTCTGGAGGACCGGGAAACAGAATATGTATATCTGGATTCCGGCTGCCCCGGCCATGCGTTTATTCTGGACAGTCTAACGGAAATGACGGAACTAAAACGGCAGGGGGAGTATGGGTACGAGCTGGAGATTATCGGACTGTTTTATCGGGTATGGAAGAATCTTGCCCGGCAGTTTCAGGCCGGTAATCCTGCCGCACCGGGCAGTGAAGACATGGATACGAAGGTTCAGAAAGATATGGTTTCTTTTATTTACCAGCATTATACGGAGCGGCTGACGCTGTCGTCCATAGCGGCTTCCGGCGGAGTGTGCCGCAGCAAATGCTGTCAGATATTCAAAAAATACTTATGCCAGTCGCCGATCGATTTTCTGAATTCCTACCGGCTGGAGGTAAGTTCTCATCTCCTTAAGAAGACAGATAAGAGCATTACACAGATTGCAACAGAGTGCGGATTTAACCACTTAAGCTACTATTCTGAGCTGTTTACACGCCATTACGGATGTACGCCCAGACAGTTTCGCGGGCAGTATCGCGGACAGCTTTCTGGCCGGCTTCCTGCAGACAGCTGACAAACCGGCTTGGGGGAAGGTAATATCTGCCGGATTGTCAGCACAGTTCTATGCAGTTATTGTCACACGTGTTTAATAGGCGCTCCACCCCCCGTCAATCGTCAGCGTCTCACCGTTGATGAAGGAAGCGGCGTCTGAGGCGAGGAATACTGCCGCAGTGGCAACCTCGTCCGCAGATCCGTTGCGGTGGCGTCCGGAATTACCGGTTACGGCCTTTGTCAAGCCGAGCTTGCTGGGCTCTCTCATACCGCTTCCGATGTTGCTCTCAATGGCACCCGGACACAGCGCGTTGCATCGGATTCCTGCGTCGGAATACATGAAGGCCACGTTCTTCGTCAAACCTACGACGGCAAACTTGGAGGTGGTGTACGCCAGACCGCCGCGGCCGGCGCAGAGACCGCTTAAGGAAGCCGTATTGATGATCGTTCCCTCACGTTTCTCCTTAAGGAAATACTGGACCGCCTTCCTGCATGCATACATGACGCTGTTTAAGTTGATATTCATAATCCTTTCCCATACATCGTCCGGCATTTCCGCAATGGGAAGAAGGTTATCCAAAATTCCAGCGTTGTTGATGACCACGTCCACTTTTCCAAAGGCTTCGACGGTATAATCAATCATCGCCTCCACTTCCTCTTTGCTGGATACGTTCACCTTAAGAATCTTAAGCTTATCGCCGTACTCCGGTTCCAGCTCTTCTAAAAGCGCCTTCAGGCTCGCTTCATTGATGTCCGCAGCCACTACGGAAGCGCCCTCCGCCAGGTAACGTTCCACCATAGATTTTCCAATTCCGGAACCTCCGCCAGTGATTACAGCTGCTTTCCCCTTTAATGCCCCGATCATACATCTCGTCATAATGAATTACCTCCTCTAAACTGATCTGACCCTGTCAGAATTTTGACTCAGTATAAAATAATTTTAGAAGAGTGTCAATATGGCCTGATTTTTCGTCTATTTTTTGACAAATCCATTTAAAAGGCAGAGCAGTCGATGACTTTTCCATGTTTTCGGCAGAGGACCATAATCCGCATAATAAGAGAAAACTGCATTCTTCCACCGTAGCAGTCCGTAGATTCATTTTCCTTCAGAAGCCGGTCCCACAGCCGTTCCACGCGGCACTTATACGCCTGATCCAGGCGGTAAACAGATGGATTCTCTTCAAATACCGGCACTGGACGATGGTAGGGCGGGATGGCAAACAAAAACAGCATGGCGCCCATGTTCATCACACTCTCTTCCCCCTCCAGCACACAGCCCTCATCTGCCTGGGCCTTCCAGACGTGATATGGATAGAGAATAAACACCATCCCCGGCTCCAGCGGATACACCCGGTTGTTCAAAACCATGCGCCCTTTTCCTCTCCGTATGGAAAGTACGGTCACGTCCTCCCTGTTCTCGAAGGCCCCCTCCCCGTTTAAACGAAAGGCGCGCGCCTTCAGTCTCTCCGGCAGCAATTCCGGCGAAAAATACTGTTTTCCCCGAAATCCGGAGTCTTCTCTCGTCTCCAGTGAACATTCCATGTTATTTCCCTCCCGTTGCATTATCTGCGGTTAAACCCGTCATGTATGGAAAAACGCCGGTACTCTCCGGGCGTCATGCCATGGCGCTCCGAAAAGATCCGGATAAATGTATGGGAACTGTTATAGCCGCACGCAAACGCGATATCCACCACCGGCATCCGGCTGTTTTCCAGCAGCGATTCCGAATACGTCATTCGAAGCTCTGTCAGAATACCGCTGTGATCCAGACCAAAATTCTCCTTTAACAGGGGATTTACAGAGTTTTTCTCCAGATACAGGGCCTTTGCCGTATCCTGTGTGGTCAGCGGTTCACGGTAATGGCCAAACAGATAATTCAGGATCAGCAGCGCACGCGTGTCGATATGGGCCGCCTCTTTCCCTGCCTCCGGCAGGACGGCCTTCTGGTACTCCTGGGGCGTCATCCCCATTACCTGCTTAAAGGACCGGTAAAAGGAGGTCTCCGAATGGTATCCGACGTAACGTGCGATGTACTGCATCGTCAGTCCGCCGAAATGCATCATATCGCAGGCCCGGTCCACCCTTGCCCGGTTTAGGAGGCCTGCAAAGTTCTGACCTGCCACAAGGCTTAGCTGACAGCTGACCTGCCGCACCGTTACTCCATAGACGGCTGCCAGCTTTTCCCTCGTCAGATTCTCGTTGCTGTAGGTGAAAATATGCTGGAGCAGCTTCCAGGCCAGACTTCGCTCAAACGGCCTCCCCTGTCCCTCCTGCTGCTCAGACTCCCTCGCTGAATAGCGGAGAAACAGCGTGACGATCTCCAGAAACAGGGAATATCCCTGTATAATATCCGCAGCCCCGCTCCCGGAGCCCTCTTCCATCAGCTCTTCCATCAGCGACCTGACATCGTCTGCATCTTCCCCATACAGTCTCACCACCGGAGAGTTTTCCGTCAGGACAGTCATCGTAATCTTCAAGCTGTTCCGATAGGTGACGTAGGAAGCCGAAGCATAGTCAAACGGACAGCAGAGCAGCTCCAGCGCCTGCCCCCACTCCGGTTCAAACTGGTAGATATGGTACGTGTGAAGCCAGCCGAAGCTCCCTTTTCCAAGCTCCAGCTTCACGCCATTTACGTGGAGGGTTCCGCTGCCGGAGGCCACATAAAAGAGCAGCGCCCCGCACGTAAAAACGGCTGGGGTCTTCTCTGTGACCACTCGCTTTTCAGGTTTAAATCCATAATCCATACCGGGCCTCCTCTTTTCCACTTTATCGTCATTCCAGACTGGAGTTTTCCACTTTGTAAGTGTTTTTCCACTTTTTATACATATCATTTTACTTAAAAAGATCTTCTATGTCCATACTTATGTAATTTTTTCCGGCTTTTCCTTCCTGTCCGTTAACAATAAAACAAGATCGTCCATTAATTATCTAAAAATTTTTATGATATTGACATTTAGATTGCATAATGCTATCATAGCATTAGAGTGCATTCTGCAATCTAAAGAGGAGGAGCAATATGCTGCAGCAGGTATCTGATTTCGAATTGGAACTTATGAAAATTATTTGGGAGAATGGAGGAACCGCCCTCTACGCGGAAATTGTCGAAAAGCTGGACAGCAAAGGAATGTCAACCACCAAGAACACCATTATCTCCCTGCTTCTGCGCCTGATTGAAAAGGGCTTTTTAAAAACGAATAAGATCGGACGCCGGAACAGATACACCGCCCTTGTTTCCGAGGCGGAGTACCAGGCATCCCAGACAGAAACATTTCTCGATAAGATCTATGAGGGAGACGCAAAAGGGCTGATCTCCACGCTGATCCAGAAGGAACTGATTTCCGCCGATGACTATGAAGAATTAAAAAATCACTGGAGAGGCGGTGATAATAAAGAATGAACGAGCTGCTAAAAACAATCCTTTCCCTGTCTCTCTCCGGGTCATTTTTGATTCTTATTTTACTGCTTTGCAGGCCCATTGTCCGAGACCGGTTAAGCAAACAATGGCAGTATTATATCTGGCTGGTCGTCATTTTCCGTCTGCTGCTTCCCTTTACTCCGGAAGCCAGTCTTGTGGGAAATCTGTTTCAGCATATCGGTACTGCGGCAGTTTTGTCGGATGCGGACTCGTATGCGGAACCGAATTATATGGGATTGGACGAAGCTGAGTCTGACGATCATGACCGCCCCGCCGGGGAACAGCCTGGTGCAGGCGGTGGGAATTATGCGGGGCTAAAACAGGAGACACGGCCGGGCGTATTCCACATGGCGACCCAAAATGCAGCAGCCCTGTGTTTATCAATCTGGCTGATTGTTGCTGTCGGACTATTGATCCGGAAAGTAACCATCTATCAGAGTTTTGTAAAGTATATCAAGGCCGGACGGGTTGAGATTTCCGATATGGCGCTCTGGGAGCAGATAGGAAGTCTGATCGAGCAAACAGGCGTAAGAGGTACTGTCGGGCTATACACAAACAGCCTGATCTCGTCCCCGCTCTTAATCGGTTTCTTCCGGCCATGTATCATGCTGCCGTCTGCAGAACTTCCGGATTCCGATTTTCAGTATACCATCCTGCATGAATTGACCCATTACAAGCGGAGGGATATGTTCTACAAATGGCTGGTGCAGATTTCGATCTGCCTCCACTGGTTTAATCCTCTGGTCTATCTGATGGGCCGGGAGATTAACCGCGCCTGTGAATTTTCCTGTGATGAAGCAGTCATAAAATCACTGGATAAGGACGGACGACGGGCCTATGGGGATACCCTGCTAAACGCTGTAAATCTGGGCGGTACCTACAAGGATTCTCTGGCTTCTGTGACACTCAACAGGAGTGCCGAACTATTAAAAGAAAGGCTTGACGCAATTATGCATTATAGAAAAAAATCAAAAGCCACGGCTGTGATCACCGGCATACTGACGCTGGCATTACTCTATGGCGCATCTTTTACAGGAGCGTATGCCGCCGATCTCCATGGCGCTTCGCCTGCGCAGCTCAACACGCAGGGCACTGCAGCCCCCAATACACCGATTACTGAATCAGCGGAAGATGTAAGCCGCCTGACAAAGGAACTCGTACCCGACGACATTTTAAGCATGATAACCACCTGTAATCCCGGAATCTGGTATGTATTAGAAGGAACAGAGTATCAGTATATTTATTACAGCGGTTTACCGCATAATTACGCCTATCAGCCCCAGTCAGACGCAAATGGCCTAAGCGTCAGTGTGTTTGATATGGGTAAGGGAAACGTAGATTATGTGCTTATTGCAGTTCCGCGCAACGTAAAATTAACCATTTTCTATAACTCCAGGGAGGTCAGCTATACGGAAAAGACAAAGCAGTTTGTTGACAGTTCTAATTCAGTTATTACCGGCAGCCCCTATCTTACCATAGATTCATGCAGTATTCAGTATGAGGAGGCACCTTACAGATGGCCGTTTGTCAGGCTGATCGTAACAAACAATTCCGACCGCACCATCAGCCGCTGTGACGTTGGTCTCCTGGCTTATGATAAGGACGGCCAGCCATTAGAGCTTTATTGGGATGCCCGAAATGTGGCGAAAAACGGTGAGGTTGGCAGTGTTGGTTTTAGTACAGACGGAACGGATTACGGGATCGTTACGGGAATCGAGCCAAATTCCCCGAAATCTTATCAATGGCTGACTTCGGGATGCTACGAAAGCATTGCCCCCGGTCAGTCGAGTGAAACGAATGGACTGCACTTATTTGATGGCTGGTGGGATCAGCCCGGTCATATACACAAAGTTAGTTATCTCCTTGCCTGTGTGAAACAGATTACCTTTGAGGATGGGACCGTATGGAATAATCCGGAATATGAAAACTGGTATACTACTTATCAGGGAGTGCCGGTTGACCTGGACGTTGCGAAATCCTATTATGACTGAAGAAGTTTTGGGAATGGAGTTTTTGGGATGGAGTTATGGGGATCTAACCGAATGAAAGCCAAAGAATTGCTGCTATCCTGAGGAAGTACAGTAAAAAACAGCGCCCGAAGTTACTTGCTTCGGGCGCTGTTAAATATTCACTATAGTTTCTTATGCCTTCCACAATCCATGAAGATTGCAGTATGCATATACTTCTAAGACCTCGTCGTCCTCGCTGATCATAAACTCTGCCTGAGGCTCCTGACCCGGTTTCAGTTCTTTTCTCTGGTTGCCCTGCTTTGTCGCCAGCGCGATCCATTCAATATAGTGCTCTTCAAGCATTGGATGCTTGGCAGAACCTACCGTTACGGTCACCTTCTGACCGTCTGTATGTATCACGGGGACATGCTTCTCAACCGCAGCATCCGTGGTATTAGGAACCAGCTCCTTCATGACATCTCCGCAACAGACTACGGGAACGCCGCTGCTCTTTACATATGCGATAATATTGCCGCAGTGGTTACAAACATAAAATTTCATAAAAATACCCCTTTCTTTATGTACTATCTATAGTTTGAGTTTACCACGTTTATTCCAGATTTTAAAGTCCAAACGGCCATATTAACGAAAAATTAGCAAATTAATCCAATATCTGTCTGGCCGCCCCATAAATCCCGGCATCATTGCCCAGGGTCGCCAGAACGATTCCACTCTTATTCTTGGAGATCGGAGTATACTTATCGTAATACTTATAAATGGTATCGATCAGGAATTGTCCTGCCTTTGACACACCACCGCCCAGTACAAACACCTCCGGGTCCACTACCATGGAGATCTGTGCCAGTGCGAGGCCCAGATAATGGCCTACCACTTCCATCGTCTCCAGTGCCAGCGCATCGCCGGCTTTTGCGGCATCCAGCACATCCTTCGCCGTAATATCGTCGCCGAACTCCCTCATGGCAGACGGGGCATCCGATGCGGCCATCTTTCTTCTGGCCTCCCGCGCGATGCCTGTGGCGCTGGATATCTGCTCTACACAGCCTACGCCGCCGCAGTTACAGCTCTCTGTCTCTTCGTCACGGATATGGATGTGGCCGATCTCTCCAGCCAGTCCATGCTTGCCTGCAATAATCTTCTGGCCGATGATAACACCTCCGCCAACGCCGGTTCCCAGCGTTACCATTACGATATCATCGAATCCTTTTCCGCCGCCCTGCCACATCTCGCCGAGAGCCGCCACGTTGGCGTCATTGCCGCTCTTTACCGGCAGACCGCCCAGGAGTGCGCTAAGCTCTTTTCCCGGATTCACGTTGTGCCAGCCTAAGTTTACGCATACCTCGACAGAGCCGTCCGGCATAACCGGTCCCGGTACGCCCAGTCCTGCGCCGACTACCTCTTCCATTGGAATCTGCTTCTCTTCCAGGGTCTTTAAAATGGAGGCCGCCACATCACCGATAATATACTTTCCGCCCTCTTCTTTTCTGGTGGGGACTTCCCACTTCAGCAGAAGATCGCCTGTAGTCTCAAATAATCCGATCTTTACACTGGTTCCGCCTACATCAATGCCAATACATTTCTTTCCCATTTTGAACTATACTCCTTTTTCCCTTTCGTATTATCCGACGGCACTGTCACCTTTATAAGGATCTGGCAACCTCGGCCACATGATCGGCAGTGAAGCCGAAATGCTCAAACAACTGGTTTGCCGGGCCGCTGGCCCCGAATCCGGTCATGGTTACACAGGCTCCGTCCAGTCCAACGTATCTGCCCCATCCGAAGTCGCTTAAGGCTTCTACGGCTACACGTTTCCGAACAGACTTCGGAAGTACGGATTCTTTATATTCCGCAGACTGCTCCTCGAACAAGTCCATACACGGCATGGAAACGACACGAACCTTTCTGTCTGCAAGCAGCTTCTTCGCATTGACAGCCAGCTCTACCTCGGAACCGCTGGCGATGAAAATCAGATCCGGCGTACCTTCACAATCGTCGATCACATAGCCGCCCTTTAACGCCTCTCTGCTGCTGCCTTCCATCGGTGTTAAATTCTGTCTCGTCAGAACCAGCGCCGTAGGTGTCTTTTTGGAGGTCAGCGCGGAATACCATGCGCATTCGGTCTCGGTCTCATCACAGGGACGGAACACATGGAAATTCGGCATGGCGCGAAGCATAGCCATCTGTTCGATCGGCTCATGGGTCGGCCCATCCTCGCCGACGCCAATGCTGTCATGCGTAAATACATAGGTCAGCGGTACTCCCATCAGTGAGGAAAGACGTGCCATAGGCTTTGTATAATCGCTGAATACGAAGAAGGTGGCGATAAAGACGCGCAGTCCTCCGTGAAGCATCATTCCGTTGCCGATCGCGGTCATCGCCAGCTCACGGACACCGAAGTGCAGGTTGCGTCCGCCGCGGTTATCCCTGGAGAAGTCGCCCATATCCGACATATTCGTCTTGTTGGACGGCGCTAAGTCGGCGGAGCCTCCGATCAGATTCGGCATACAGTTCTTAATCTTATTTAAAATCTTTCCGGAAATATTTCTTGTGGCATCGGCTTTCTCCGGTTTGCTCCAGAAATCAGCACACGCCTCAATGGCTTTTTCACCTGCATTCTCATCGTGATAAGCATTCCACAGCGCTTCCATCTCCGGATATTCTTCGCAGTATGCTGCAAACATTACGTTCCATGCGGCTTCCGTCTCGGCCTTCTCTTCCGCAAGGTGAGCGTAGTGCTCATATACCTCGTCCGGTACGTAGAACGGTTCCATAGATGGCCAGCCTAAGTTCTCCTTCATCGCCAGCACATTCTCTTCTCCCAGAGGCTCGCCGTGAGCGCTTGCCTTGCCCTGCTTGGCCGGGCATCCGAAGCCGATCTGCGTCTTAATGGTGATGAAAGACGGATGCTCAGTGTCTTCTTTTGCCTCCTCGATGGCTCGTCCGATTGCTTCCAGATCATTGCCGTCTTCCACGGTGATCGTCTGGAAACCGAACGCTTCCATGCGTTTCTGGACATTCTCGGTAAATGCGATATCCGTACTTCCCTCGATGGAAATTTTATTGGAATCATAGAGGACGATCAGTTTGGACAGTCCCAGTGTTCCTGCCAACGAAAACGCCTCGGAGGAAATCCCCTCCATCATGCAGCCGTCGCCGCCCAGCACAAATGTATAGTGATCGACTACCGGATACTCCTCCTTATTAAAGACCTCTGCCAGATGAGTCTCTACAACCGCCATACCGACAGCCATAGCCATACCGGCTCCCAGCGGTCCTGTGGTTGCTTCGATGCCGACCGTGTGGCCATACTCCGGATGTCCCGGTGTCAGGGAACCCAGCTGTCTGAAATTCATGATATCTTCTTTTGATAAATCTCCATAACCGAATAAATGGAGCAGGGAATACAGAAGCATGGAGCCGTGGCCGCCGGATAAGATAAAGCGGTCCCGGTTGGCCCAGTTCGGGTCTGCCGGATTGTGGTTCATGTGATTTGCCCATAACTCATAGGCGGCCGAAGCGCAGCCCAGCGGAAGACCGGGATGACCGGATTTCGCTTTCTGTATGGCATCGGCGGAAAGGACGCGAATTGCATTGACTGACATGGTTTCGATCTTACTCATTGGTATTAATCCTCCTGGTCTATTGTAATCTTATCTCTTTCATGTTCTGAGGCCCGGTTACCAGCAGCGTGTTTGGAAATCTGCCGTTCCGGATCCTGGATACGGGAAAATCAAATGTTCCTTCAAACTTCAGTCTTCCGGACATATTATAAACCCTGCAAGAATCTTCATTATACAAAATTACATGCTCTCCGTCAATATCGGCCTGGGTGTACTGATAATGAAACGCCTCCGAAAATACGAGGGTCCCGTCGGGATTGTAGACGTTCATCCGGTCCGGGTTCTCCCCATCCGTGTTATTTACAATGATCCCCACATACTTGTCCGAGTAAAAGACGGATCTGATCTCCTCCTCCACCACAACCTGCTTAAGCAGCTCCGGCGACAGCGCGTTCTTTGTCGAATAGAAGGATACGCTGTTATCTGCAAACGCACAGGAATACGTGTCGTCGAGGAAATGTACCCGCGCCACAAGGGACGACTCATAGGGCTCGTCAAATCCGCCCACCACCCGGTCCGGTACGCTCTTTCCGATTTCCGCAAAATTGTGGAATGCGACACGGCCATTAAGCGCCCCGTTCTTCAAGTAAGCATACGCGCCTATCAGCTGTGTTCCGTCAGGGGAAAGGCTGATATCCACCGGGTATCCGGTTTCGCCGTTTAACAGCGCCTTAATCTTTACGTCCAGGACATTGCCGTCGTTCTTATAAAAATAGATATAGTTCGAGGTGGAATCTTCCAGAACCGCGGCGACAACGCCGTGGGCCGAGATTGTGGCTTTGATGATCGGAAGCAGTGTGGTTGCCGTCCCTGTAGGACCCGACTTGTCAAATATATAGATGCTGTTGCCCTGCTGGTCCGCCACTGCCGCGTAATTGCCGTTCACACAGGCCGTGGGGGACTTCATCTCAAAGCTCTGCACCCAGATTTCTTTTCCCTGATTATCGATGTAGGAAGCGCCATCCTTGCTGTATTTCAAGACGTTTCCGCCAAAATCCATATAGCCGACGAAGCTGCCTTCCTTCATTTCTTTTTCCCACACGACGTCATAGCTCGTATACTGGTAATACCGGAAATACTGAAACAGGCCAATGCCGGCCGCAATTAAGATCACACCAATAATCAGGAAAATCCTGAGCCGTTTCAGTTTGACACGTTTTCGGGCCTTCCGGACGATTTCCTCACTGTCTTCTTCCTGAGGGGCAGGTGATGGAACGATCTGCCGTCTCAGCTGTCTTTTTTTAATTTCTCTGTTCATAGAGTCTAAATCACTCATTATGTTTTCTCCTAAAAAATGCCGTAAGTGGTTTGATTGTAGTATACATCATTTCCAGGAGAAACGCATTATTTTTTTCTTTCTGCGAGAACGCAAATTTTTTACCGTCACTGTTCCCCCACCTGGAGTACTGCAGTTTGGTCCGGCTTACTCTCCATTGCCTGTTGTTTTGAATTAATATACCTGTTATCGCATGTTCTCAGACCATCGATATGTTCAAACAAATCTTCTTTAATTGGCGCTCCCAGAGGATCGAGAACAACATCAATACCTTCACGCCGGGCAAGTTTGGCAGCAGATACAAAATCACTGTCCCCAGAAATTAATACAATCTGGTCCACCTGCTTTTTATAAGATAAGGAAGCGATATCTAAACCAATCTTCATATCAACGCCCTTTTGGTCAACCTGTATCATAAAATCTTTTTCCTGTAAATCACACAAATTTAGCTTGCCGGAACAAAGCTTTTTTACAACATTAATCCGTAAAGTATAACACGCCTGCGCATCCGCCAGTTTTCCAAGTCTTAATGCAAATTTTCTATGCTGTTTTAATTCAGATAAAAACTGCGTCATCCAAACATTAAGCTCAGACTTTGAAAAATCAATTTGCTGCTTAAGAAAAGGGTGATATACCTTTTTATTCATTGGCGGACAATCATAATAGAAAATTCGATATAACTCATGTGGTGTTTGATGTTTTTCAATGAGATGCCTGCGGCAATAACCGTCCAGTTCATTTGCCCGTTCTGCAGCACTTTTTTCACCGATTTTAATTTGTGCACGTCTGCGGTAAAATCCGCCATCTACCAATATTGCAGTCTTCATTTGTACCCTCCTTGAACATAAAATATGAAAAGTTCAATTTACCAGACTCCGGAGGTTTTTGTTTCACAGGATAAACGTCTCTATGAAATAAAAAAGCCTTAGGTTCGGCATTTCCCCTATTTTGGGATGCTTACTGCTAAGGCAATATTAACTGTATAAATCTCTTTACACAGTAATATTATGCTCAAAAGCAGAGAAAGTCAATCATACGAATCAAAAGTTTACAAATTATTAACAAATTACCATATGTTTTAAGGAAGCAGAAGTTGCTGGCCGGATACGATCTTATTTTCGTCCTCCAGTCCGTTTAACTCGCAGATTTCCTTTAATTTATTTACATCGTGATATTCTGAAATACAGATCCCATACAGTGTCTCTCCATCCTGAACTACGTGCACTCTCTGGGTACCTCCGGCCGCCGCCTGGGAGGCGCCGCCATTCTCCGCCGGCTTGCTTCCCGCATCGCTTCCGCTCTTCTGGCTATCCCCGGTCTGCCCGCTTGCCGTGTTTCCGGCTGAACTCTGGCCGTCAGAACTGTTCTCCTGAGACGCGCCCTTATTTCCGCCCGGCGTCTGTGCATTCTC
>NZ_JBKVCZ010000005.1:66902-69458 GCF_046966825.1 Hungatella sp.
CTCCTGGCCGCCGTTGCCAGCCGCGTTTCCGGATGCATTTTCTGCACCGCCGCTGTTGGCTGCGGCGCCGTTCTGGCTGCCCGGCTGCGTCTCCGACATGGTTTCCTTTGTCACGG
Organism: Hungatella sp.; assembly: GCF_046966825.1. NCBI lineage: Bacteria > Bacillati > Bacillota > Clostridia > Lachnospirales > Lachnospiraceae > Hungatella > Hungatella sp. The sequence continues at coordinate 67,019 of NZ_JBKVCZ010000005.1, forward strand.
CAGCCGTCGTCGGATAGACTCCACCCTCCGCTTCTTCCACCACCACATGGGACTCCGGCTTATCCTTCCCCGCCGCATTATCCTTCCCCATCAGGGCAGACTCCACCCGTTCCGGTATGGCAGACGCAATGACGCTCTCCATCTCCTGCATCCGCTCATAATTATTAAACATGACGATTCCGCCTGCCAGAATCACGATGGACATTGCCATGCACATACCACGTAAAAGCCCAAGAGTCTGGTGCCTGTCCGTCACCTCGTCCTTGTGCTCATCCATCCGCTTTCTGAATTCCTGAATAACCTTCTCATCCGATCCGGACTCAATTCTCTTCACATCCTTCCGGAGAACCATATAGTCCTGCATCATCTGGTTTCTTTCATAGTAAATACTGTAACCGCAAAGCTTATAGAATCCGTCCTCTGACGTTATGTAAACTGATTCATCTCCTTCCGCACCACTGCTCAAATACATCAGCTTATTGGGTCCCTGAAAATACTGGACATGCTGCTTCCAGTAATTGAGAGGACTTAAATCATTTCCGGGCGCTCCGCACAGAAACCAGCCCTGGACGGACCGTTTCGGAAACAGCTGCTCCACACTCTGATACGCCTTTTTCCACGCGAGCTCTGAAAAGACCACTTTCTGGCCCTGTTCCGTCACATCTTCCATTTCCATGGCGCCGTCGATAAAGATATACGGCGTCCCATCATTCATTTCCACGCTTCCGAGCAGTAGGCCGACCCGTAGGTCCTGTCCACCCGCCGGATACAGACGTCTCAAATACGTATTCACGTAGTCTTCCACATACAATTTTACGATCTGGTCACGCTCCCCGATCTGCCGTATATTCTTCGGCAGCTTCGGGAACGGATTGTACAATTCTCCCATAGGCTCACCCCGCTATTCATTTTAATCCAATGAATCATAGCACAGGATGAGCGCAAAACCTGTCAAAGGAGGGAAGCGTTTTCCCATAACTTTTCGACAAGATAAATGCTTCTGCTGATGCAGTCCGCCATCCGCATGACGACAGACAGCCGGATGCTCTGAAGCATTAAGGGATCGAAGCTGCCGCAGCTTCCGACAATACCCGTGATAAAAATGTCGCCTACCGCCTTCAGCTCCTTGCTGACTCCAAGCCCGGGCTTCAGCGATCCCTTCCCAAGGGTCACATAACCGATGTGCTCGATGTTCCCCACCGAGGCATCCACCGCCACCACCACATGATCCGGATACTGAAATTTTAGGATGGCCTGGTATGTCTCTAAATTCATGGCATGGACGGGGCGTTCCAGCGTTCCCAGAATCTCCACCCGCTCGAGCCGCTTTTCCTTCAGCTTGTACCCTATTAACGGTCCCAGACTGTCTCCCGTAGAGCGGTCGGTGCCGATACAAAGGAACACAACCCCCGCCATCTTTCCGTTTTCCTGTTCCGTACATATCAAATCATAAAGCCTCGAAGCAAACTCTTCCGCCTCGAAGGACTGTTTTGTATCATAATAATAAACTTCCCGATTGCCGCGGATTGCGATGCGTTCCCATAATCTCATAATATCCTGCCTTGCTGTCCTTCTTGTTCTCTGTTCTATTATAAGCCGCGATTTCAGGAATTATTCACGATACGAAAGAGGTTCTTTCTCGGCTTTGGATGCGGGGCCGCGCAGGGAGATTTCATATCCCAGTGTGCCGCCGTCTGGATACGAACTATAAAAATGGCCGGGAATGGCGAACACATGCATTTTGTGTCCGACAATCCCGGCCATTTTTATGGCGAGTAGGAAGCGGGGCGGACACGGGATATGAAATCTCCCTGCGCGGCCCCGCATCCAAAGCCGAGAAAGAAGCGTTCACACCCTTTTTATTCAGGGCGTGAACGCTTCCTCCTTGAAATGCACACTGCGCGCCAGTTTCAGCGCATCTTCTTTTTTATACAGGTCTCCATTTAAATAAATGGCGTACATTACATCGCTGTCCGGGCGGGCAAAAAATACATACCACATGCGGGAGGTCTGATTTTCCTCCGGAATCGGTCCATACCGTTTTTCTGCTTCTTCAAGGGATGAGGGCGTATAAAGATCATGACACAGGGGTTCCAGCAGCGCCGGCACCTCACAGTCTTCCACGGAAACCAGCTCTCCCCAGTAAGATGTGTGATTCCACGGAATTGCCGTCTCCTTCAGGCTTCCGGTATCGAAGCGCCTATACAGGTAATCGGCATTCCACCGGATTATTCCGCCGGCGGCCAGCCACGCATCGGGCACCGAATCCCGGTCCACGTACCGTCCCAGTTCTTCCAGACGCGCCTTCTGGTCCTCGTCCTCCGTCAGGAACAGACTGCCGCCGCCCCCATCTCCCAGATCAGCCCGGTAGCCGCTGTCCGTCAGTCCCTCCGGGAGCCGGTACGTCACATAATCGGCCATGGAGGCATGCGTTTCGAAA
>NZ_JBKVCZ010000005.1:69468-102637 GCF_046966825.1 Hungatella sp.
TCCGGGGATTCGCACAAGGACCGAATATCGTCATTATAAACTCGCTGCTCGCGTAATGATCGATATACCAGCTTGCTGTTCCTTCCTTTTGCGCCGTATAATCGTATGAATAATCATATAAATAATCCAGGCCTTCATCTTTCCCGGCTTCGGACTGTGGGAAAAATTCTTTTGTTTCTTCACCCCCGGCAAGAATCATGCCATAGTGCTCCACCGCCTCCGGCGTCTGATAAATGTTCAGCCATTCCCCGGTAGGTTCCCGTATGACAGAGGCGTAATCCAGGCTGCCCTCCTCCTTTAAGACACTCACCAGAAGCCGGTACGTCTCACCACGATATGAAAATGGATATTGGTTGACATAATTCAATTCTGCCTCAGTTTCATTCTCCTTATCCTCAGAAGGGATTTCCGGCCACCATTTGCGGATCGCCTCCAACAGATTCTGATCCTTTGGCAGCTCAGACAGCGCCACAATTTCGGCCATACCCGGAACAGAGTCTGCTCCATTCCCCATTTTCCCGGTAAAAGTACAAACGATCAGAACTATGGCCGCCGCCGCGATCACCAAAGCGGTGACCGGCCCCGTCTTCGGATGGTGAGCCAGCGTCCAGATCCGCTCCTTCATGGACTTCTTACCATTTCCGATATCGGAGGCTGTGCTCAGAAACTTCCACGGCGTCCTTCTGCCTGCTGCCATGGCGATCAGCGTCCTCCCATAGGCGAACCGCTCTGCCTCTCCCAGCCGCCGGACAGCCGCCTCGTCGCAGGAAAGCTCACAGTCCCGCTTCGATAAATAGCCTGCCAGCCAGACGAAGGGATTGATCCAGTAACAGCACAGCAGGACACAGCGGAGCCACCCCCAGATATGGTCGCGGTGGCCGGCATGACACGCCTCATGAACCACCACATGACGGGCGGCCTCCGGATCATTCTGAAGCCGTTCCGGCAGATAGATCCCCTTCTTCCCAAAATATACAAAATAACAGGGTGTCGGAATGTCCCCAGCCCAGTATACCGGCACGGCCGACCACGCCGGAACCGAGCCTTCGTACGGCGTCCTCTGCTTCATGAGACGCTTCCCCATATGGATATGTACGGCAGAAAGCCATAGAAACAGCAGGATGCTTCCTGCAATCCAGATACCGAGAAAGAGAACAATCCATCCGGACAGCCCCGCCTGCTCCGCCCCGGATATGAGAGCTGTACCGGGATTGGCCGCGGCATTCTCCAGTCCGGCGTGCACGGCGCCTAACTGACCGGGACTAACCGGAACCGCGCCGAAAGGCACTGTGACAGCGTGAGCCCGGACCGCCAGACGGTCGGCCAGCGGCGCCGCCGCATTCATGATACTCCACGGACTCTGCAGGCTTCCAAACCACCGGATCACCGGGTAGAAACACGGCAGAGCCAGACGCGCCGCTGCGATTCCCCAAAGGCCGTACTGCACGGTCGGCCTGATTCTCCCTTTGAACAGGATGCGGATCGCGCACAGCATGAGGATGATGACAGATGAGGTAATCAGGGTCTCAGTCATTCGTCTCCTCCTCCGCCTTCTGTAATATATCATAAAGCTCCTCAATATCCGACTTCGAGAGGGAACCGGAATTCACCATGGCGTCCACCATCATGGTCACACTCCCCTCGTAAACGCGTTCCAGAAACCCTTTTGTCTCCTCCAGCACCGTATCTTCCCGGTCGACTGCCGGATAAAACTGCTTCGCACGTCCTCCCTCCTCATGGATCACGGCTCCCTTTGCCTCCAATCGGTTCAACATGGTGATAATTACGTTTTTCCCCCAGTCCGTTTCCTCCTTCAGTTCCTTTGTTAGCTGCATGATGGTCTTGGGCGGCTGCTTCCACAGCGCATTCATGACCTTCCATTCTCCGTCTGACAGAGCGATTCTTCCCATATCCGTTCCTTCTTTCCGTTGCCATGTATTGGTATACATTTGTATACCTTCATTGTATACTGGAAGGGCGCCATACGTCAAGAGGATACTTCTTAACAATTCTTACATTTCTAAAGTTTCCCAAATAAAGAAAGAGCCCGGCAGAAACCGGACTCCCATACTCTCTTATTCTATTTTCCCCACGCTTCCACGTGTCACCAGCGTCACCTGGTATTCCACCTTTTTAATCAGCTTCCGCTTTCCTTCGATCCGTTCCTCCAGAATCTCCACCGCTTCCCGCCCCATGGCATCCGTATGGACATCGACTGTGGTCAGGGCCGGGAACGAAAATTCGCCGGAGCTGTCCCCGTTTATGGAAATCACCGATACGCTGTCCGGCACGGAGATTCCTTCCTCATTCAGCGCCTTGATCACTCCGATGGCAATCGGATCATTGGATACGAAAAATGCATCCGGAACCGCCTTCTTCTCGCGGAGCCAGCGTTTCATCATCTGGTAACCACTTTCCACGCCGTGTTCCCCGACCATGGAACCGGCAAAATGAAGCTGCTTCTGCTCGGCCATGAACTTCTTAAAATAAGAAAACTTGCTGAACTCCTCCGGTGTATCCTCGCTGTCATACCCGCCGAGATAGGCAATATCCTTAAGTCCCATGGCAGCCAGATGCCCCATGGCCTTATAAACACAGTCCTTAATGCTGTAAGAGATCCAGTCCATGCGGTCCGGGTAGTAATTCACCTTGCCCACAAACACCATACAGCCGGTCCTCACCGCGGCACAGATTGTATCCACCTCTTTCCGGTCGAAATTCCCCACGACCAGCGCTCCGTCGATCTGTCGGTCAAACGAATCCAGGAAGGAATAAGGGACAAATGTGAACCCGATATTCTTTTGATAGCACGTTTCCTCGACGGCACTCCTGATCGAGAAATAGAACGCGTTATCAATCTGGTTCATGAAATGTGTGTCCTTATGAACGATCGCAATGTTCCGGCATCGTTTTAATTTCTTCTCCTGTTTCATCTTATACTGGAGTTCTTCCGCTACGGAAAAGATCTTTTCCTTCGTCTCCTCTGTAATAGAAAGCGTTGGATCTTCCCTCAGCGCTCTGGAAACCGTAGACTTGGCCACGCCGGCCTTCTCCGCAATATCCAATAATGTTGCCACACACATCACCCCTTCCTTCACCTGTTTTTACTATTTTTTATCATATCAGAATCATCACTATACGTCAATCACGCGGTCTCCTGTGGTTTGCTGTTTTATGCGTATTTTTGTTACAGCTTACAGCCTTCGCGGTTCCGTCCGCTCTGTCGTCCTGCACGTCCCAGTCTGCGCGCCATTTCCGGATAATCGGCTTCAAACATGGTTACGCCGCATGCGTATGCCCGTTCCATCCATTTTTCTTCCCTTAATATAGCGCCGCTCACATAATATCCGTGTACCTTGAGTCCGTCTATCATGTCCGGTGTTATATTATAGATATACGTTAAATAGACCATCGCATCCATGGACTTCATAAGCTCCACAGGGTCCTCCGGGATAAAGGGAACGATCAGGCCGATCTCCACCTCCGGATCCAGCTGCTTCATCCGTTTAAGGACCTGATAATCCGGACCGAATACGAATACACGCTTCTTCATGCCTGTTCTCTCCAGAACAGGAACCATGGCCTCCAGCAGACGGAAGTTTACTTCCTGCATATCCAGGGGAACTGTCTTAATCTCCAGCGCGAACCACGCTTCTCTTTCGCTGCCCCATCTCATGGCCTCCTCAAAGGTGCAGAGGCCCGGACAGTTCTCCCGCAGCCTGTCCAGCGTATGCTCGTGAACGTATCCGTGCAAAGCGGTCCGTTTCTCCAGAGCGGTATCGTGATAGACCACGGGCACACCGTCCCTCGTCAGCTGAATATCAATTTCCAGGTAATCCGCGCCCGACAGCAGGCCGTGCTCCATGGCTTCTATGGAATTTTCCGGGTAACGGCAGGCACAGCCTCTGTGCCCGCCAATCAGCACCCGGTCCGCATGTTCTAATAATTCTCTCATAATACAAGGTTCACCTTCGTCTCAGAGTCAAACACATTTATAAAATCCGCAAACCGCAGATATACACGTTTTTCACCGTCGCCCACCAGCGCCTTCATTCGCCCAAAGGCAGACGTATCATCCACGGATACCCGCACGTGACAGCCGTGGACATCCCCGCTTAAGAGCAGTTCCTTGCCTAAGTTCTCCACCATCTGGACCTCCATCGGCAAGGTATTGGCTGCCGGCTCCGCCCCTACCCTGATCTGATGGGAGCGAACTCCCAGCTTAACCGGCCTGCCGGTGTGGGGTCTCAGCTTTTCGAGAAGCTGCCCGGATACCTCCACGGAAGACTCCCCAATGGTAAACATTAGCTTCTCCCCGACCGTCTCCAGCTTGGCATCGATAAAATTCATGGGCGGATTCCCCATAAAATTAGCCACAAATAAGTTGGCCGGATACTGATAAAGCATCTCAGGAGTATCGTACTGCTGGATTCTTCCGTTGTCAAGAATGGCAATCTTGTCCGCAATCGCCATGGCCTCTTCCTGATCATGGGTCACGATGATTGATGTAACCTTTAACTCCTGCTGAATCTTCTTAATTACTTCGCGGATCTCGATCTTTAATCGGGCATCCAGGTTAGACATCGGCTCGTCCAGGAGCAGGATCTTCGGCTCCTTCACGAGGGCGCGGCACATGGCCACTCTCTGCTGCTGGCCGCCGGAGAGCTGGGTCGGCTTCCGGTCCAGAAGATGCTCAATCTGAAGCTTTACCGCCATTTCCCTCGCCTTTTTATGGCGTTCTTCCTTCGATACACCCTTTTGCTTTAAGGGGAACGCAATGTTATCAATTACCTTTAAATGGGGATACAGGGCGTAAGACTGGAATACCATACCGATATTCCGGTCCTTTGGCGCCTTGTTCGTCACATCCGCATCATCAAATATCACCTGCCCGCTGGTCACATCCAAAAGTCCGGCGATGCAGTTTAAGGTTGTGGATTTCCCGCAGCCCGACGGCCCCAGCAGTGCGACAAACTCCGTGTCCCGGATCTCCAGATCGATACTGTCCAGCGCCACGACGCCCTGGTCAAATTCCTTACGCAGTTTATTGATTGAAATCATAATTATACTCCCTTTCCGCCTCCGATATTGCCTTCCATCAACTGTTTCTGAGATATAACGAAAAATACGAATACCGGCAGCATGTATACGATTGCCATTGCCGCAAATACACCGTAATCCGCGATCATCTGCTCACTCCGCGACAGGGAATGGAGGTACGTGGCGATAACCGGCGTCTTGGAATTGAAAATCAGCGTGTTAAACAAGATATAGTTGGACCATGCGCTGAGGAATGAGAAAATCGAGATCGAGGCGATGCCTGGCTTAACCAGATAGATAATAACCTGGAAGAAACCGCTCAGCCTGCTGCATCCGTCCACCAGCGTGGAATTCTCGATATCCCTCGGTATCCCATCAAAAAAGTTTTTAATAATAAAGGTGGACCCCGGAATCCGGAATGCGATGGCGACCAGAATGACGCCCACCATGGTATTGACGATATGCAGTGCAATCAGAACATAGAGCACGGCAATGAGTAAGAGCAGGTTTGGGAACATCCTCAGAATCAGAAGTGAATACTGAATCGTTTTCCTTCCCCGGAACTGAAGTCTCGACAGCGCATACCCGGCCAGACAACTGATGACCACTTCACTCAGAGTGACTATGATTGTAAAATAAACCGTATTTACAAATGATTTTCCAATGGGCTGAATCGTTGTCTGCTTCAGCTTCATGGGCTTATACAGGAAATCGAAATTGCTTAATGTAAACGCGCCATCCGCGCCCAAAAAAGCAAGGCTGAAAAAGCTGATATACAGATACAGGATCGGTGCGCAGAGCAGAACCAGTACCGCGATCGCGATATTCTGTTTCTTTTTCTCCGTCTTGCTTAACGTAACCTTTGCCATTTGTTCTCCCCCCTATCTTTCATTCTGCTTCTGCATGACTTTGTTCATCAGGATCATAAGAACCAGTACCACCAGGATCAGCATCAGGGAAATAGCCGCGCCGTATCCGTACTGCTGGTCGTTAAACGCCTTATGGTAGGCTGACAGCGACCAGACCTCGGTCTGGATTCCCGGTCCGCCGTTGGTGATGAGGAGAATCGTCACGTAGTTCGTGAGAAGCCCCAGCGCCTCCCACAGGGCGATAAACTGGATGTGGTAGCGGATATTGGGGATGATAATGCTTTTGATAATCTCCCATTCTCCCGCCCCATCCACATGGGCCGCCTTAAACTGGTTTTCGGGAATGCTCTTGATCGCGCTAGAAAATATAATGGTTCCATACGCAATATTGACGAGAATCGTCGCGCAGAGGACGATCTGCATCGGGTACTTCGCAATCCAGTTAATCGGCTGGGAGTCCACAAAGGATAAATAGACCCGGTTGACCATTCCTCCCTCGCCGGCTTCCAACAGCCAGATCCAGAGTACGGAATACACAACCGCCGGTGTGATCATGGGGATCATCAGAATCGCCTTAAATATGCTGGAGTACCGCTCTGTCTTAACGAAATATGTAGTGAGCACGGCGAACAGAAGATTTAAGAAAACCGTCGCCACAATCGCCACCCCGACAAAGATCAGGGTATTTCTTACAATGACCAGCGTATTTGGATCTTTAAATATCTTAATAAAATTTTTGAAATGGTTAAATTCCCACACAAACGAGGAATCGAGATTCGTAAATGACATCACCACAGTCAGTACGGCCGGGATTACATAGAAAATCGTCACCAAAATCAAAAAAGGCGTTAAAAACATATATGCCTGTCCATTTTTATTTTTCATGAGGAACCGCCTTCCTAAATGCTGCTGCGCCGGAATCTTTCACACCTCCTGGCGCAGCAGCGGCAAACCTTACTGTTTTTATTTGAAAATTACATTGTCAACATTCAGTTCGATCTGAGTCTTCAAGTCGGCAACCGCCTGTTCCGGAGTCGTCTGTCCCAGTTCGAGGGAGACAATCTGTGTGAACATCTCGCTCTTTAAGGAAGATAAATTGTTGATTGCCGGAACGGACCTTGCGTAATCTGCCATGTAAGTTACATTCTTAAGGATCGGATTCTCCGTCACTTCCGGGTTCTTATTGGCTTCTTTGATACAGGACAGTGTGTAGATGGTGCCTGCATGTTTTGCTAACAGAGAGTTGGAATCGCCGGCCAGTTCGCGGAAAATATCCTTACAGACATCCGGATACTTTGTATCGGCGCTGATCGCCATCATCTGAGGCGCTACCGTTGCAAACGGGGCATCCGTATATTCGGATTTCGGGAATAACACAAACGTCTCATTCTTCGCAAACTCTTCTGTCTCCAGTCCTGCCGCCTGCGCCACATACGTCGCGGAGAACATCGGACCGTAGTAGGCGAAGGCTTCTCCCGTACCTACCATCTTATTGATTGTATCCCAACCCAGCTGGTTTAAGTTGGGAGGTGTGATCTTCGTCGTGTTGGCATTTTCGTAGATGCTCTCAAAAAATCTCGTTATTCCGGCCTCGTCAAACACCAGGCTGCCGTTTTCATCGTAATACTGACCGCCAAACGCATTTAACATATCGAAAAAGTCATTGCCGGCTCCTGGTCTGTGAACCAGACCGTACTTCGCTCCGCCTTTTTCTACCACTTCACTGCAGAGATCCATAAACTGTTCCAGAGTAAATTCCCCGTCCCGGATCTTTTCCGGCAACGCGTCGATCTCGTCCTGGCTCCATCCGATATCCGCCAGGTCCTTGTTGGAGTAATAGATTACACGAAGCGGCAGGTCGAAAGGCATGGCGTAGGCTTTTCCATCCACCATAGTCGGTGTGAATACGCCGTCTACGAATGCATCACTCATCACATCCGTGATATCCAGAACACATCCGGCCTTTACGAATCCGGCCACATCGGCGTCACAGATGAAGATATCCGGTGCGTCCCCACTCTTATGTGCAAACACGATGTTGTTATGGTATTCACTGTTGTCGATGGTCTGATAATCCGTCTCAAACTCGATCCGGATATTCTTTTCTTCCTGCTCGTACTTCTTATTTAAATTCTCCGCGGCTCCCAGTACCGCTTCCGGCATTGTGAGGAAATCTCCGTTAAAGCCCAGCTTTAAGGTAATTGTCTCCATCTCCGCAGACGTGCTCTTTTCTCCCGTACTTTCCTCCGTCTTAGCCGCCTCGCTGCCCGCTGCTGCCGTATCGGCTGTGCTCTCCTTCTTCTGACCGCATCCAGCCAGGCTCATCACCATGGTCAGTCCCAGTAATACTGCCGTCAATGCTCTGCCTTTTTTCTTCATAATGTCTTCCCTCCATAATTTTTTTGATTGGTTTTATCATGCTCTATTAACCGCTTCATGGCCTCCACGGCCAGTTCTGCCACTTTTCCGGTGTCATGGCACTGGATATCCTCAAGTCCCATCTCCCGCCTCGTCTGGTTTCCTATGACAAGGAGCACCGTACCCAGGCGAAGCCTGCGGACCTGTCCGACCGTAAACAGCGCCGCGGACTCCATCTCGCTTGCCAGCGCGCCGCACCGTACCCAGGCCTTCCATTTTGAATTTAATGCATCTGCTACCGGCATGGTATCCGGATCATGCTGACCGTAAAAGGAATCCTTACACTGCACGACGCCCAGATGGCAGCGCTGTCCGGCCGCGTCTGCCGCTTCCTTGAGAGCCATAACCACCTGATAATCCGCAACTGCCGGATATTCGATGGGGGCGTACTCCCTGCTCGTGCCTTCCATGCGCACAGCTCCTGTGGCGATCACCGCATCTCCCCCCAGTACTTCCGGCTGCATACCTCCCGAGGTTCCAACGCGGATAAAGGTACTGGCCCCACAGTGCGCCAGCTCCTCCAGGGCTATGGCCGCCGACGGCCCGCCGATTCCGGTGGACACCACGCTGACCTTCTCCCCATTTAAATATCCGGTACAGGTAACATACTCCCGGTTTACCGCCCTTTTCTCCGGACGGTCAAGCAGCCCTGCAATGGTTTCACATCTTCCCGGATCACCGGTCAGAATTACATACCGGCCGACATCTCCCTCCTTAATCTGCAGGTGATACTCCTGCCCTTCTGCATATACGCTTCCCATTGTTTCCTCCTTTTGTCTTTTACCTTTTACCTTTATCTTTGTCTTTGCTTTTGCTTTTTGTTTTTTGCCTTTTGCTTCTATTTAGTAAACTTTCCCTCTTCACGTTTCCATTAGTTTCCTGGCCCCAGTTTGTGCTAAATCACTTTTTTCATCGTATTTATTGATGTTTTATAGTTAGATTATAGCATGTTGACTAATTTTGTCAATAAAATTATAAGTAAATGTTTTGTAAAGTTTATATTATTTTTTAGTTTTTTCGTATTTTTTTCAGATTGTATTGATTTTTTGTTTACTAAACATTATAATAAGTTTATCTTACTACAAAATTATATAAGAAGAAAAGAGGGGTGTGTTTGAAAACAATCGCGGATTTACATATGCATACCAGCGTCAGCCAGCACGCTTACAGCACTCTGGATGAGATGGCAATGGCCGCAAAGTTTAAAGGTTTTAAAGCCTTTGGCATTACCAATCACGGTCCCGGGATGTTGGACGGCGCCATGGAGCTTCACTTTCTGTGTTTACGAAACCTTCCGGACGAGCTTTACGGTATTCGTTTTTACAAAGGCGCCGAAGTGAATATCAAGTCGTATGACGGTCAGCTGGACCTGCCTGAATCCATTTTAAAGAATTTGGATATCGTCATTGCTTCCTATCATGCGGAGGCCATTGCTCCCGCCTCACCGGCAGATCACACGCGAGGGCTCATCGAGGTCTTGAAAAATCCCGATGTGGACTGTCTGGGGCACATCGGGAATCCGGTTTTTCAATGCGACTATGAGGCCGTCATCAAGGCATGCGCCCAGGAGGAAAAGTTAATTGAGATCAACTCCAACTCCTTTATAGTCCGCCCCGGAAGCGATAAGAACTGTAAAACCGTCGCCCGGCTCTGCATGGAATATGGTGTCTCCGTACTGGTCAGCTCCGACGCCCATTCCAAATACGCGGTCGGCAGCCACGACGCGGCATTAAAGATGTTAAGAAGCATCTCCTTTCCGGAGAAACTGATCGTAAACTCGGACTGGGATCTGCTTCAGAGGCGTCTGCCGTAGCCGGAAGCGAAAAAACAGCAATTAAAAAGACGCAGTGCAGAACTTCTATCTGCTGTAATAGAAGTTCTGCACCGCGTCTTTCTCTTATTATATATTCATTATCCCTTTACACTCTTATAAAGTGCTTCCGCCTCACTGATCGTAGTGGCTTTCCCCAGCCGTATAAAATCAGCCAGCTCATCCAGCTTCTCAGGCACCATAAATTCCGTTCCGAGATAGGATTCATAATTATCCGTGATAAAGAGTGTCTGCTCCTTCACTTTCACCTCGGCTTCCTTGGCCTCATCCGATGCACGGCGCAGCTCAGCCTCCAGCCGTTCGATCTTCTCCCTGCTTCCGCCGGCAATCTCATCGGAAATGATGGTCTTCGTCACCTTCTCAAATGTATTTAACGCTTCTTTCTTCTTGCTGGTGATATCCGCCAGGTCCTGCTCGATCTGAGCGATCTCATCGTCATACTTTTCCAGATCATACACAGCCTCGTCCCGGTCGCGCCGGATCGCGCTGGTAATGACACGGATCTTCTTATCGTTCGTCCTCATTAAATCGCGGATTTTCCGTCCCTGCTTTAGCGTCTCCTGATGACGCACCTTTGTCTTATTATTAATCAGAATATAGAGTCCTCCGAAGACAACGACAGCCACGAAATAGATCCCCGCCAGATAATAGTTGGACTTCTGCGGAAGCAGCATGTAGATTCCCCATGGAACCGCAAGAAAGCAAATCAGAATCGTCACCAGTAAAATCAGAAATTCTGAGAATCCTCTGGTAAAATACAGGGAGTAGTACCATGTGGATTTACAGAAACGCGGCACACGGTCCTGCTGGAACGCCGTCTTCATCTGCAGCTTCAGTTCCCGGTTGTCATCCCGCAGTTCCTTCGTCTCTTCCTCAATCCGTTCCTTCACGCCCTGGCTCTTCGCCTTCTCCCGTTTGCTCCGAACCCGCTTTAACCGGTCCTGTCCTTTTGCTATCTCCTTGTCGTAGGAACCGTTAATTTCTTCCATACGCTTCTTCACAGTCAGACTGATCGCATCCGTCACTGCCTTCTTTTCCGCCTCCAGTTCTTTCTCCAGACGCTTCTCATCCAGGCGTATTTTATCCAGTGAATTTTTGCTCGCAGACAGCTCCTGTACGGCTCTGCATGCCTCTGACAGGAATCCGACCTGGTCTGTTATCGGTTGTGCCATTCGTCGTCGTCCTCCTTCGGTTTTATCCGATTTTATTCCACAAAAAACGCTAACTTGATTCTATCATATTCTATTCATTTTTACAAATTTTTAATCTCAAGTTTTTTCCCTTGCACTGCTTCCCGCCAGGATGATATAATCAACTGCATACACTTTTTATAAAAACCACAGATATACGGGAGGAGGAAGATTCTATGTTTCGCATGTGGGGAAAGATTATAAAAGACACGAGACTCGTCCGGGATACCGTTATCTGCATCTCCGATTACTCAATGTCCAGAACCGCCATGGTATTCCAGGCTCTTGATGATATCTGCTATGAATTTGATTTGGGTAAGCCGATCTGGCTGGACGCCACCATTCACGAGTTTAAGGTTCATGACAAGGCGCGTTTTTATCAGGACAACTTTATCGAACACATTGATTTCGATTTTCTGGAAATCCAGGTCATCGAAGAATAAAGAGGGATTACGATGTTACGGAAAAGTAAATGGCTTTTGGTTCCGGCCGCCGCTTCCCTGATGGTCTCCGGCTGTTTCGGGAAAAACAGGGAACACGAACTGCAGGAAGCGGCAGACGCCATCAATGCCGCGATTGAACACGATCTGGCCCTGGACCGTTATGAATTTACGGTCTCCAAAGGTGCACTTTTCGATGAGAAAAACTATGACGGCCAGAAGACTACGTATATCTGCGTCTCCGGGGACGGAGGCCGTGACTACTATATTACCACCTCCTCCAGTGACAAAAGCTCCACTCTGACCGTAGAGCATGAGCTTCTTGGCGATGATCACTATTACCGGATATTTGATAAGGAGAAAGACGAGTACCATATCCCCTCCGATGCCGGCAGTGATACGGGCAGTCATCCCGGGCTGGTGGAGAAAGGCTGGGTTTACGACACCACCGACAGCCCCTCCGGAAACGAAGACTATAAAAAGCGCCTGTGGATCTACGGGCACCGCATCGCTCCGGAAGACTTCGCAGAAGCTTCCATCGATAAGGATGGCGGCTGGACCACGATTTCGCTTAGCCGCAGCCCTGAACAGCTTAAGGAATCTTCTCTTCCCTCTAAGGTCATGTACGACGAAGCGATGGACTGGTATCAACGGGAACTGGCTAAAGATGACTTGAAGCAGTATGAAAGAAGCTCTCTGGAGTCCAAGCAGAAGGAACTGGAGGAGACCGGCGCCGAGGCCATCGACCGGAATTATACCGCCGAAACACTGAAAGCCGTCATCGATTCATCGGGACGCCTGCTGACGATCGAATACCGCCTCTCTTACGATTATGGACAGGAAATCGACGGCGAGACAGTCAAGACCATCACGCAGTACAGCAATGCGACACTCGAACGCTCCAATGACGATTCCATCGTTCTTCCGAATATGCATGATGATAAAACAGCGCTGCACATTCTCCTCATAAGAATGTGCAGCGCTGTCTGCTTACTGCTGGGTTCCCAGAGCCGCAGGATCGATTTCCTGATAGCCCTCCAGGTCTGGCGCAGTCAATGTGACCGCCTGGCCCGGATTATGATAAATGGCGTCGGTATCCATCTCCACTCCAACTGTTTCTCCCTGGACCGTCATATCCATGCTCATCTTGATATTCATGCTTGAGAAATAGCCGTCTTTATTCACAACCGCTTCTCCGCTGGCCGATTTGATCTTATAAGCAACGTCTTCCGCTCCGGCGATCGCTCCGCTCATACTGCCCATGATATCCTGTACATAGGAATCCATCTTTTCCGCGTCAGCCGTAAATGTGAGGATCTGGTTATCTCCGTCCTTCTTCGCCTTGATTTCCTTCATATAAGAAGATTCCATGTTGGCGCCTTCCGTGCTCTGCTTAACCTGCTCCATGAGCTGGTTTAAATCCATGGCGTACTTGAACTTCTGTCCCATGGTCTCCATGTAGTAATAGCCGCCCTCATAGTACATCGTCACATCGATGTCCTGACCCGCCATCGTGGTCTTTCCGGCTGCCAGGTACTTCATATCATCCGTATTCGCACCGGTCATCTGAATATTCATGGTCGTCGATAAGTCGATGGTCTGATCCCCCTGAGTCATCGTCATGGCAGCCGTTGTCTCGATATCCATTTCCTGCAGTTCAGAAGTCTTCTTGGAAGCTTCATCATAAATCGTCCTGGCATCTTTTCCGCCGCCGCATCCTGCCAGGGATAATACCATGGCCGCGCTCAAAAGAAGTGTTAAATATTTTTTCATAGTTTCCTCCTTATAATAAGAAATGTAATACAATACAGTATACTATATACATCTTACCAATACCAGAACTATATTCTTAAATAAAGCTGACAATAAGTGGAAAAGAGGGCATTCACTGGCATGGTCCCCATAGAATTCTTACTTTTTATATATCTTGCTCCAGTAATAATAAAAAGCTTTCCTTTCATGGCCAAATCACCTATAATAGACAGTATAAAAGGACTTTATTTGGTATTTTTACGTATGAGAAACAGTTTATTTATTATCATTTTGCGATTTCCTGGCAAGATAATTAAAAAGCCTGTAAAATTTAAAGAGGTAGCCCTATGAGTAACGAACGATTGAATTTTGATAAAAATCTTGAAACACTCCAAAAACTGAATTTCCAGCTCCTGTACGCCTCTACCTCCAAATATGAAGGTGACTGGCAGAGTCTTCCCCATACCCATCATTTTACCGAGCTGTTCTATGTCATCAGCGGCCTGGGAAAATTCCTGGTGGAAGACCGGCTGATCACGGTTAAGGAGAATGATATGGTCATTGTCAATCCCAATGTGGAACACACGGAGAAGTCCCTGGATTCCAAACCGTTAGAGTATATCGTATTCGGCGTTGAAGGCCTGACCTTCTCTTTCGGAACTCCGGATGTCCCGGAAAACTATGGTTACTATAACTATTCCGCCGAAAAAAAGAACCTGCTGAACTTTTCCCAGCTGATGCTTCGTGAGATCAAGGAAAAAAAGAACGGTTACGAACAGGTATGCCACGACCTTCTGGAAGTTATTCTCATCTATATTACGAGAAATGACCAGTTCGGCATCATCTCCACAGATGCCTCCCGCATGCCTAAGGAATGCGCCAGCGCCAAGCGGTATCTGGATGCAAATTACGCACAGCCGATTACCCTGGATTCTCTGGCAGATGCCACCCATATCAACAAGTTTTACTTATCACACACCTTTTCCAAGTATCTGGGAATGTCACCCATCACCTATCTGATCCAGCGCCGTCTTCAGATAAGCAAGGATCTGCTCACACAGACGGATTATTCGATTGCCGAGATTGCAGCCAGCACGGGATTTGCCTCGCAGTCGTATTTTTCGCAGATATTTAAGAAGTTTACGGGGATTAGTCCGAATCAATACAGGAAGCAGAATGCAGTGCATCAATAGATGCAAACACAGCGCTGGTTCGCCCGGTTGGTCACGGGCGAGCTGGCGCTGTGTTCTGGTATTGTCAGAAAAGCAGTTAGACAATTTTATGAGTGACTGACATCCGGCTTTCCTGACAGATAGATGGAAAACATAATTGACATCATTTTGTTTTCTACGGTATCTGTTCTCGAGGTCATGACTACAGGTGCTTTTGTTCCCATGATGACGGCGGCGGTGTCCATTTTTGCGAAGAAAATAAGCGTTTTAAAGACACAGTTTGCCACCTGTAAATTAGGAAACACCAGAATGTCCGCGTGTCCCGCTACGGGACTTGTAATATTTTTGTGACGAGCCGCCTCCTCTGATACGGCGTTGTCCAACGCCAGAGGGCCATCGACAATACAGTTTTTTATCTGGCCCCTGTCACACATCTTGCTCAGTATCGCGGCCTCCATTGTATCCGGGATTTTGGGATTTACCACTTCCAGGGCTGATATCAGTGCTACTCTGGGACAGTCATATCCCAGCCGGCGCATTAGTTCCACTGCATTTTCTATGATCGCCTTCTTGTCTTCCAGGCCAGGCTCTATGGCCATGGCGCAGTCTGTCATTAACTGAATTCCAGCCCCATCGAGTTTATCGTATACTGTAATTTGTGACAGCAGCTTTCCGGTGTTCAATCCATTTTCCTTATCCAGTACAGCTTTTAAAAATACTGATGTATGAAGGTTCCCTTTCATAATAAGGTCACACTCACCGGATTTCGCCAGGCTCACAACGGTTCTGGCCGCCTCACCGTGATCCTGACAGTTTACTACTTTTGCTGTGTCCTCTGAAATGCCGTTTTCCTCCAGAAGCTCTGTGATTTTGCCGCCGTCTCCTGCCAATACAAACCGGGCAATGCGGCGTTTTTCCATCTCTTTTACAAGTTCCATGATATCCTGATCTTCGGCCGCGGCTACTCCGATCACTCTCGGATTCTCTCTGTCTAAATACTGTTCAATCTCTCTGATCCGTTTTATCATCATCTGCCTCCCGATCTGTATATGGATATACCTTTTTCGCTTCCTGTCCGGTTAAGTACCGGAGACAACCGTCTCCCAGCGCCTCCATCTCATTTTCGCCCGGATAAAGATAGACCGGTGCAATAAACTCAATTCTTTCTTTTATCAGCCCGATAAAACACTCTGAAAATGCCAGACTGCCGGTAAATGCAATAGCCTCCACGTGGCCGCACAGAACCGCGGCGGCTCCTCCGATCGCTTTTGCCACCTGATATGCCATGGCCCTGTAGATGGCTTCAGCCAGCTCATCCCCCTCTTTGATACGCTGTTCCACCTCTAAGCAGTCCGCGGTTCCCAAGTAACTGACGAGACCGCCGCGCCCATTGATCTGACGCAGCATCTCCTGACAGGTGTACTGTCCGGAATAGCAAAGCCGGATCAGAGCCCCTACCGGCAAATCGCCGGATCTTTCCGGTGAGAATGGGCCATCGCCATCCAGGGCATTGTTGACATCGATCACGCGGCCTTTTTTATGAGCACCTACCGATATGCCTCCGCCCAGATGAACGACAATCATATCCGTATCTTCATAGGCTTTCCCCATTTTCCCACAGATCTTCCGCGCTGTCGCCTTTTGGTTCAGCGCATGGAAGCTGGATATCCGCTGAATGGCAGCGCTGCCGGAAAACCTGGCTTCACTGCACAGTTCATCCGTCATGGGCGGATCCACAACCAGGGCCGGGATTCCCAGTTCTTTTCCCATATCATAGGCAATCTGATTGCAGACCGAACATGGATGAGAGCCATAGAGACCGCTTTTCATATCCTCGAGCATCTGTTCTCCGATCTCATAGATCCCCCCTTCCACGGCCCGCATATTACCTCCACGCGTCACCAGGGCATCCAGAGAATCCAATTTGATATCGGCTTCCTCAAGCACTTTTAAAACAGCCTGTTTTCTGTAATCATACTGATCCCAGATGGTCTGATACTGCTCCAGCTCTTTAGTCGTATGCTTAACGGATACCGACAAAAGTACTTCATGATTCTCACGTACGGCAATCTTGGTAGAGGTAGAGCCCCCATTTGTAATAAGAATGCGATATTCCTTCTCCATCTCTCCTCCTCCATTCAGCCTTCTGATGCAAGGAGCTCTCTGTATCTGGCAGCCGTCTCTTTCTGTAAAACTTCCATGTCCGCCTCTGTCATCTTCTTAAAACGTCCCTGGAGCGATAAATAATCCCGGATTGGCCTTAATTCCTTTACCTTTCTGTTCACTGTGATCCGGCCATTTTCGTATTCATACAGAACCCAAGCCCCGGTTTCGATCGCCATTTGGCATACCTCGATGGATTTCGCAGGCGGGTATGCCCAGCCGGTGGGGCATGGCGTATGTACGTGCAGTAACGCCGGGCCATCCACATCTTTGGCCTTCTTTACTTTTTTCACCAGGTCCGGCAGATTTGCAGCGGAACACGCAGCTGCATACGGAATGCGGTGGGCAATTGCAATCTTCAGCAGATCCTTCTTATATGTGGGTTTACCAGCAGGAGTCGTAGTCGTATTAGCACCGTATGGCGTGGCGCTGGACCCCTGGATCCCCGTGTTCATATAGGCTTCATTATCATAGCAGACATAGAGCACCCGGTCGCCGCGCTCCATGATTCCCGACAGCGACTGAAGACCAATATCTGCGGTAGCGCCGTCTCCGGCAAAGGCCAGTACCGTCGTATGAGTATTTCCCTGCGCGTCGAGTCCGGCCCGCACCCCTGCGGCCGACGCAGCTGTATTTTCCAGGTTGCATTGGTAACCGGCGATTTTCATATTTGTTACATTGTCAATACCGCTGAAAAGCGCCGCACAGCCCGGCGGAATAATGACGACCGTGTCCTCTCCTAAAGTCTGGACAACATTCCGGAAAACAAGCTCTAAGCCGCAGCCGGCACATGCATTTACTCCATGGGATACAAGGCCCTTCGCTTCTGTTTCGATCTTATACATATCTGAGCACCTCCCTGATATCCATTGGATTCTCCTTTGTATCAATCCACACAGGAATATTTGAAGCAGCTTCTGCATGCAGAATATCGTCATACATACGCTGTATTGTTGCCGGATTTACATCTCTGCCGCCCAGCCCGCCTATGTAATCCTTCACTATACAGCCTCCGCCCACGGCGCTCACCGTCTCCTGGAAGAGAGGTCCGCCCATGGCGCCCAGACCGGCGCTTCTGTCAAACACGGCAATCCGTTTCGCATTCTGTGTCAGTATCTTCATCTGCTTTGCCGGGAATGGCCGGAAACACGTTACCTTTACCGCCCCAACTTTCTCACCTTTTTCCCGCTGCTCATTGACAAAGTACTTCATAGTTCCCATCATGGAACCCATACCTACCAGAATTGTTTCGGCGTCCTCTGTCCGGTATCCCTCCAGCATCTGAAGCTTTCGTCCAAATCTGGCCTCAAACTCTTCCGCCGTCTTTCCGAATACTTCTTCCGCAGCCTCAAATCCCTTCATCATCTGATATTTCATCTCCGTAAACTCTTCCAGAGAGATGAGATCATTGATAAATACCGGATCGGCTGGATCCAGCCAGAAATTCTTCTTCTGGTACGGCCCGATAAATTCGGTCACCTCTTCCTGCTCCGGAACCAGCACCTTCTGCATGGAGTGAGACAGGAAAAAGCCATCAAAACATACCATCGCCGGAAGCAGAACCTTCTCGTGTTCCGCAATTCGGTATGCCATCAGCAGCAGATCATAAATTTCCTGCACATTTTCACAATAGAACTGAAGCCAGCCACTGTCTCGTTCCGCCATACTGTCCTGGTGGTCGCACCAGAGACTCCATGGCGACGCCAGAGCCCTGTTCACCACCGGCATAACCATAGGAACACGCATACCGGATACCGCGTTGCAGATTTCATGCATGAGCGCGAGGCCCACCGATGCTGTCGCTGTAGCCGCCCTGACTCCGGTGAGCTGGGCTCCCAGGGCGCAGCTTAAAGCAGAATGCTCCGATTCTACACGGATGTATTTTGCATCCAGCGTTCCCTGTGCAATCAAATCTGACAGCTTTTCCGCAATGGGACTCTGAGGTGTGATCGGATATGCGGAAACTACTTTTACTCCGGCCATGCTTACAGCCTGTACCGCAGCCGCGTTGCCATCCAACATTTTATACTGAGCCATCTATCTCTCACCTCCCACGGGCACCATTTTAATACACGTTTTCGGGCATTCATTGGCACAGATTCCGCAGCCCTTACAGAAATCCCAGGCAAATACCACGCATTCTTCCTGATCTGCCCGAATTGTTATGGCGTCAACAGGGCAATATCTCTGGCAGGTACCGCACTTAATGCAGGCCTCGTAATCCACCATCGGATACTCCTGACGCCAGGAACCTGTATTCACCGCCCCAAATACGGTGGCAATCGGCCCTTCAGCTCTAAATCTTTCCAGTTTCATCGTAAGCCTCCTTTGCCGCATCCGCATTTGCACTGCCCGCCTTTGTTCCAAAGGTAGATTTAACGGCCGCCATCACGGATTCTATTTTTACGATTCCGGTCCTCGCCAGAACACCCAGCATGGCGCTGTTGGGAATGTTTCTCTTTATATTCTTTACTGCAATACGCGTGGCATCCGCATAATAGACCTCTTTGAATCCGAACTTCTCCTTAAACTGTCCTGCGATACCCTCGTCTCCTGTGTTGAGTACCAGAACCGCATTTCCAGAAATACCTGCTCCGATATCTATTTCCCGCGTCAGAAAGCTCGCGTCAGAAACAAGGACAATTTCTGGTTCATAGACAAAACAGTTTAACAGAACCGGTTTGCTGTCTATCATAATGCTGGTATTGACTGGCGCTCCGCGCCGTTCATGTCCATAGGCCGGAACAGTTATCGCATACTCCTCTTCATAGATGGAAACCGCCTCGGACAGAGTCTTCGCTGCAGTCACAATTCCCTGGCCTCCCAGGCCAAAAAACTTGAGTTTAATCACGTATCCCCCTCCGTCCTATAATTTTTCTGCAAGCTCTAAAAGCAGCCGTTCAGCCTTATGCGGGTTAAAGATACCACAGGCACAGGGCTTCGATAACTCATTCGCAGCATCCTTTGCAGTCCTTCTGCCTGCCTTTATGTCTTCCACCATCTTTGTGACCAGGCCAGCCGATATCATGGCATGGCCGCACATGGTGGTGATCTCCAGAATCTGAGTCTCAGGAAGTTTATCCACATTCCCCCAGATTCCAAGGGAAATATCCACAGAATGACGGTTAATACCAGCCGCTTTTGCACAGCAGTCCACATCGTCCACCAGTCCTGAGACGACAACGGAATATCCGTAATCGGCCTCCTTTAGAGCCTTCATGACTTCAATCAGCTTGTCCCTGGTATCAAATACTCCATGAACCATGGGAACCTCCGGCTTTAAGTTCGCCTTTATCTCCTCCAAAGTATGCGTTGCAAAGTTACCGCAGCCGATGGCCCCCATATTAACCGGATCAAATTGAGCCATAAGATCCAGGTATTTCTTAAATATCTCAACACTGTTCTGATTATTAATTCCGCGTGCCGGCATGATTAATACCACATAATCGTCCGTCTGCCCGGAGCGGGTCTTTACTCTGTGAAGCGTATGTGTCATAACGCGGCACCCCCTTCCTTAATCCTGTCTTCGTAGCGCGGCCTTCCCAGTCCGAGATTCGTCTTAGCCGATGCTGCATGAAGATCCAAATTCAGTTCTTTTATAATATCCATGACCGGAAGGGAATCGTCCCTCTCATCTACGCGGCAGATAATACAGAGACTGAATACCGTATCGATGTGATGTGAAGCCTCCTTAAGCGCCCGAAGCACCGAGTCTGCATTCTCCAGTCTGCAGGAAAACTCCACAATAGCGCTCATTACAATCTCATCCAGCACAGACGGTTCGAGAATTCCCTTCTCCTTGTCTATAATCAGCGAAGTAACCGGATTATTAACCTCAAACTTTTCTGCATAAGGGGCTGCTGCCTGCAGGATTGTCTGCAGATCACGGAACGTCGATCCGACGCCCGGGCGTCCCAGCTCCACCGCAAAAGTAATCATATCAAGGCTATGTACTACGCCTGTCACATCGTTGGTCTTTACTTCCTCCGTCCCTCTTCCCGCATGTTTGAGGGCAGTATTCTCATGTTTTCCAAATGGATCCGAAAATGCCTTCCGGTAAGCTCTTGGTGCTTCCAGATGAATGTTATAGATGGCATCCCGGGGACATCCGGCATTCTTAAGGCAGACACCACATTCTACACATGCGTCTAAATCGATAACCGCCTTCCTCATCTCAATCCGTATTGCATCTCTGGGGCAGTATGGCACACACTTACCACAGCCCACACATTTTTCCTGATTGATATACATGAATCAATTCCTCCTGTACTCTTTGCTAATGAATAAAATTCAGCAGAATTCCCGCCAGCACCAGCACGACGGAACCTCCGATTCTGGACGAATAAGAGGAATATGGAAGCAGTTCCATGCGGTCTGCCGCCGCCAGGGTAGCCAGATCACCGGTCTGGGCCATATTCGACATGCAAAGTCCCGCGGCAATGGCTGCCTCTACCTCATAAAGTCCCATAAAATGACCAACAAGTCCTGCACCAATGGCTGCGCCAATAACAATCACCAGGACCAGCACCAAATAGATGGGATTCGTCAGCGCTTCAATGGTTTTGCCGATATCAATATTGGATATTCCAATTGGAATCAGCGCTGCATAGAGCAGATTCTTTGTCCACGTTCTGGACCACTGGATTGTACCGACTTCAAGGTGCTTGGGAAGAAGACCAAATGCCTTGACCAGGGTCAGAATGATAATTAAGTAAACGTATGTATGAAGCCCGCTGTAGACAAACTTGTTAACGATGAGGGCCGCCATGTAAGCAATCATGGCGACGTAGAATCCTGCTCCCAGACCTTCATAGGTAATCGGTGCTCCGTTAATCTCTTTATCCTCTTCCTCCAGTTCTCTCGCCAGCTCCGGATCCGCAATTTTAAGAATCTGGCCGTTGCCCGTCAGCGTGGGCTTCTTTTTTCCTACACGGTTTAATATTCCTCCCAGAATTATTGAAGCCACATTACCAAGTACTACCGCCGGCATTAATACCGAAAGAATGGTCTCCGACTCGCCCCCAAAGTGGCCGGAATAGATCTGTGAAAGCGGCAGCGCACCAGCTCCTACACCTCCGCCCATGATCGGTATTGCCAGATTAAACAAAGCGTTCTTTCCACCGTAACCGGTGACTGCTCCCACCAGAAACGCCAGAAGACACGACATCAGAAGACCGCCTAAAATGGCCGGTAAAAATTTTAATGTGGACTTGATAATAATTTTTCTCGACAGGGATAGGATCGCCCCCGCGATCATGATGGAAATGAAGAATGCAAAGAAATTAATGTTATCCATGAAGTTCTTCATAATATCCTTAAGCCCTGCGGGAAGAATCCCGAAATACATCAGTAAAGCCGGTCCAAATACGCACAGGATTGGGCCCCCACCCATCCAGTCGTGGATAAACTTTACTCTGTCTCCAATCTCGCCAAAGACGATACCGAGAACAAACATCAATGCGAAACACCCCATAAGATCGCCGGGCAGCTTTTCCGTCAGCGTTAATGGAATTACGGTTACGAGGCCGATTGCAAACGCCAGCCACCCTAAATTTTTCAATTTCATACGAACCTTCCTTTCTCCTTTTAACTTCTGGTAAACTTTCCCCCACTGATAATCTGCCGGATCATTATTCCTATCCGGAAATACATATGTTTATCTTCTTTTTTCCGATCGCCCCCTTGCAATAGTTCTCTATACGAACTTTAAGTTCTTTGTATGAACTTTATATCCTTATATTATTCCTTCTCTTTTGTTTTGTCAATACTAGATTTATTATATTATTTTCTATCAATTAACCCGCGTGGGAAAATATACCAGATTTATTCAGATATGCTCCAGGCCGCAGGAAGAACCATAAGAGAAATTTGACAAAGAAAAATGCAAACAGCAAATTCTCATGGTATCGCACCGCGTAAGAAGGTTGCAACTCGGACCGCATTTTGTTATAACTATAGTAGCAACTTGGGAAAGGATAATAATTGTGGAATATACAACGAACGAACAGAACGAAAAATACATGCTGCAGTCCGTAACAAACGCACTGCGTATCATTGAACTTTTGGGAGAATATAATTTTTTGACGCTGACAGAAATAGCAGAGAAACTGGAGTTGGGAAAAAGTTCGGTATTTCGCCTTGTGGCTACTCTGGAATCCAGAGGTTTTGTAAAAAAAGATAAGTATGGCCGGTGCCGCCTTGGAATGAAATTCTCTTATTTCGGCTCCGTTGTGCTGGCCCGCATGGAGATTCTGCAGGCTTCCCGCCCGCATTTGGAAGAGCTTCAGAGAAATGTCCGCGAGACCGTGCATCTCGCCATATGGGATGACGACTGGAATATCCGTTTTATAGATAAGATTGACGGAGCGATCGCGTTTCACATGCAGTCATTCGTAGGCCTGCCAAAAACTTGTTACTCCACCGCGACCGGAAAATCCATGCTCGCGTTTATGGGGGACAACTTTATCCAGGACTTTTTAGACAACGTTCCCCTTACCCCAATGACTCCACATACCATCACAGAGCCTTCAAAACTTTTGGAATCATTGGATGAGATCCGCAGAAACGGCTACTGTTTAAGTGTTGAGGAAGATGAACTGGGGCTTACCTGTATCGGAGCGCCGGTTATTGACACCAGCCAAAAACCAATTGCCGCCATCAGCATCTCCGGCCCCACCGTCCGTATGACGGAACATCTCTCAGAGTATCCGACGAAAGTGATGGATACAGCAAGACTGATCTCAGAAAACCTAAGCTAAATCAAAAGGCCCATGGCTGTAATCCTCATCTGATTACAGCCATGGGCCTCTTACTTCAAGATTTATCTATGTTCTTCATCTGTTTCTTCATCTCATACATATTATGATCCGCGCGGGACAGCAGATCACCGAATGTCTCCGCACTGTCCGAAGCGGATATCGCATATCCCCAGGCGATTCCCGCTTCAAACCCATTTTCTTTTCCATACGCCTCCACCTGGCCGGCTGACAGGCGGCAGCATTCCTCAATCGAGTTCTCAGGCACTCCCTCAAGCACAGCTGCAAATTCATCCCCGCCGATGCGGTAGATCCACGCATCCTTTAAGGCTCCGGAGATCGCTCTGGCAGAAAAGCGTATGTACTTATCGCCCGTCTCGTGTCCAAACTGGTCATTTACCCTCTTGAGGCAGTTCAAATCAAACATCAGTACCGCCAGGGGCTTTCCGAGCCGCAGCAATCCATCCCATTTCTGCTGCCGGCGCTCGAAGGCTTTTCTGTTCAGCACCCGGGTGAGGCCGTCCAGATCATTTTCCGCTCTGAGTGACTGCGTCTTGAGCGTCTCCTCTGTCACATCTTCCACGACTCCGCTCTTCTTCCCGTCGTCCTCACGAAAGGTCAGACGGATCCAGCGTTTTCCCTCCGGCCGTTCCAGACAGAATACATTTTCATCCTCTGTCGGCTTCTCGCAGATCTTCTTTAAGAACGCCTGAAATTCATCCTGGCTCCTGCAAAAAGCCCGTTCCTGCTCTTTCGATAATCCCAGCAGCCGGGGAACCTGGTTCGTCATGTAGACCTTATTCCCTTTAGAGCCCATCTCATAGACTCCCACCGGAACCTCCGAGAGCTCCAGAAGCCTGGAATAGCGGGTAAACCACCGGCTGATCAGCACTGCAATCCCTGCTCCCGCACAGAGTGAAATGAGAAATGAATAGACCAGAATCTCCTGGATTCGGTGCGGATACCGCAGCAGTGCATCTTCATCCATCAGGCCGATCAGATACCACTCTTCTCCCGAAAAAGGAGTATTGTTATAATACATGCCCATCTCTTTCAGACACGCATAGATTACCTCATTTCCATTGTGGTTTTCCAATTGGAAAATACCGTTCTCCGCATCTTTTGCCTTAAGCTCCATAGGACTGGCGCCCTGCAGAATCCGTTTCTGGAGAGCTCCATGGGTGACGAGCGGGCGGATCTCACCGTTCTCTCCGGTCTGTATTCCAACCACATAGCCATAGGAGTCCACGGCCATCAGATCGGATGGCGGCAGATATTTATACAGATAATTCAGCGAGATCTCAACACCGAATACACCGACTGCCCTTCCCCGCTGGTCCACCAGAGGAATCGAATACGTTACCACCTCTTCCCCCCCGTCATAGAGCCGGAACGGCGGACACCAATAGCCCAGCAGTTTTTCATCGCCTGCCAGCCCTATACTGCTGAATGGTTTTTCATAAAACGCACGATTCGCATCCGTCAGCTCCAGCTGGTACTTCCATGCGGCATCTGTCACCACCTGCGTCTCCTGTGCCACATCCCAGGGGCCGGCCAGAAGATAGGTATTGGAATTGCGCTCATCGACCCGGTTCGGATTGGCATTCCTGAAATAAAGCGCCGGGTAGCTGCCGTTTTCATCGTCTCCCCTGTCTAATATCAAAAATGCACCCGTAGTTTTCGTGTAGTACAGCGCATTCAGCACAGTTGGGGCAGCCGCCTTAAGCAGCTCTTCCTTTTCCAGCAGTTCCCCGTTCTCATCTCTCTCTGCTTCCGCGAAATACCGGCTCAGCTCATCGGTATAGAGTTCAAAATTCGTCCAGACATTCTTCATCTCCCCTTCGATTGTCACCGCGCGGTTCTTCACTTTCTCTGAAAAAATCTGGTACGCATTCTCCCGGGACTGCCCGATCACACCGCCCAGACTCAGAAGGGCCGTCATCAACAGACTCTGAATCACAACCGACACCACAAACGTAAGCGCCAGTTTAAAGGCGATCGAATCACTTCTCACCTTTTTATTCATTTACCTCTCCAACCATTTCTCTCATTAAATCCTGATACCATTTATCAAAGTTCTCATCTTCCATAAAGCCGGAAATCACCGTCTGCCTGTCTTCGCCGTTCTCCATCCTGTTATGAAGCTCATTCAGATCAAGCTCCACCTTCCGCTCCAGGGAACGGGAAAACCGTTCATTTGCTTCATACGAATTCTCAAACGGCCTTCTGACGTAGAACTTCCCTTCCTGCATCGCCTCAAGGGCCGCTGTCACGCTCTTTTTTACCGCATCCGTATTATCGCTCATCTGTATGAAATTTTCCAGCGCTTCGATAGACGACAGCGCCTCGTTTTCCACCGGAATATATCCGATTGACGCAGTAAATTCAATATTCCGCTCTGGATCCGTAAACCATTTCAAAAATTCTGCGGCGGCGTACTCGGAAGTTTCGCTGGAACGGAATATTCCCATGTCCGCTCCCCTCTGAGCCATATAGGCGCGCCCTCCCTCAAAGGTCGGATAGGGCCTCACCCCGCATTCGATGGGATACTGGTTCTCTCCATCCACGATCACCTCTTTAGGAAAGTATCCGGCGCCGGCCGACGAACCGATGTAGGCCAGCAGACTGCCGCTCTTCAGCCCATCCTGATTATACACACTGCTCTTATACCAGCCGTTTATATGAGGGACATAATAGGCATTCCACGCCTTCCTCGCAGTCTCCCTGGAATAGACAAATGAGTGATTTTCCCCATCAGCGGGAAATGGATCCGTTCCATCCTGAACCGCAGTCAGCACCGCAAAGTCGTTAAAGCTGTTCATTCCCAGTAATGGCTGCCCGCCTGACCATCTGTAATATTCCTCTGCCGCCGAGACAAGCCCTTCCCATGTGCTAAGTACATCATCTGAAAGCCCTGTATCCGAGCGAAACTGCTTCCATCCCGTCTCGTTCACAAATAAAAGCTCTGTCGATTTCGCCACAGGAATCAGTTTATGGCGGCCCTCTTTTCCCCAGACCCCCTCGCTGAGAAACTCTGTGCGGTACCGCCCCAGCTCCTCAGCACTGTAATACTCTTCCATTTCCACCAGGGGTGCCAGTTGATCCAGGCGGTATGCGCTGTCCGGATATGCCGTAAACACATTGGGAAGCGGGTCAGATCCGATAATCTCATTGGCGGAGTTAAACAAAGCGTCATCCAGTTCCCCGCTCGAACCAAAGCCGTAGGCATCCACGACAATCCCCAGCTCCAGCCCTTTCGTCTCATTAAATTCTGTCACCTTTTCATCAAATTTCGTCTTTGCAAAAGCGTTATATGCATGCCAGACCGTAATAACAGTCGGTTTTTTCGGATCCAGCACGCGCCTGCTTTCCCGGGCGCAGCCAGATACTGCGCAAACCAGCGACAGGGACAGCACCGCTATCTTCCATGTTCTTTTCCCTTTCATAGTGTCCGCCTCTCCATTTCTATTCACTTATGCCCGGAAACGCCAGCCAACCCCTGTGAATCCATCGATTCAGCAGGCTGCACCGGATTCATAGGGTCGATGGTCTGCAGTTACCCTAACGGTTTTGATGTATGTTTATATTATATCATACACTTATTTATTGAACATATTAATTTTTTTGTATAATCTGTGAAAATTATGGATTGGAACATGTTACCCGCCTTAACGATCAAGCGAAATATTGCAAAAATGGATAAAAAAACAGCCCGCACCCCACAACTGCTCACCCAGTCATGGAATACGGGCCTTTTATTCTATTTTACAATCTCTTTAACAACTCTTCTCTTTCTTTCTCATATCCAGGCTTACCCAGAAGCGCAAACATATTCTTCTTATAACTCTCCACGCCTGGCTGGTTGAACGGATTGACACCCAGAATATAACCGCTGACACCGCATGCGTACTCGAAGAAATAGAATAACTGTCCTAAGCAGTATTCGTCCTGTTCCGGGATCTTTACCATCAGGTTCGGTACATCGCCGTCTGTATGGGCTAAGATCGTGCCGTTCATAGCACTCTTGTTGACGAAATCCACATTTTTGCCTGCTAAGTAGTTCATACCGTCCGTATCCACTTCTTCCTTCTGAAGCAGGATCTCGGCCGGGGATTCTTCGACATTCAGCACGGTCTCAAACATCACACGGGAGCCGTCCTGGATGAACTGGCCCATGGAATGTAAATCCGTGGTTAAATCCACAGCTGCCGGGAAAATACCTCTGCGGTCTTTTCCTTCGCTCTCACCAAATAACTGTTTCCACCACTCGGAAACGTAATGAAGGCTTGGCTCATAGTTGGCCACAATCTCAACGGCCTTGCCTTTTCTATGTAAGATGTTGCGCACGGCTGCATACTGTAATGCGGAGTTGGACTCATATGGAGTCTCAAGAGCCGCCTTTCTTCCTGCCGCAGCACCTTCCATTAATTTATCGATATCAGCGCCTGATACTGCAATCGGAAGCAGGCCGACCGCTGTCAGGACTGAGAAACGTCCACCTACGTCATCCGGCACGACAAAGGACTCATAACCCTCTTCCGTCGCCAGATTCTTAAGTGCACCCCTTGACTTGTCCGTCGTAGCGTAAATTCTCTTGTTCGCCTCTTCACGGCCATACTTTTGGATCAGCATCTCCTTGAAGACACGGAATGCAATCGCCGGTTCTGTCGTTGT
Organism: Hungatella sp.; assembly: GCF_046966825.1. NCBI lineage: Bacteria > Bacillati > Bacillota > Clostridia > Lachnospirales > Lachnospiraceae > Hungatella > Hungatella sp. Next base: position 97,773 of record NZ_JBKVCZ010000005.1, read on the forward strand.
ACCGGACTTGGATATGATATTAACGGAGAAATCCTTTCCTTCCAGCACATCCTTTAAGTCATGGATGTATTTGCTGCTGATGCTGTTGCCTAAGAAATAAATCTCCGGAGTTTTGCGTTTTCCCTTCGGCAATACATTATAGAAACTGTGGGATAAGAACTCAATGGCCGCTCTGGCGCCTAAATAGGAACCGCCAATACCAACTACAAGAAGTACATCAGAATCGTTCTGAATCTTGGCCGCCGCTTTTTTTATTCTCTCAAATTCTTCCTTATCATAGTCTACCGGAAGATCAATCCAACCTAAAAAATCATTCCCTGCGCCGGACTTGTCCATCAGCACATCTCTTGCACACAACGTTGTGGCTTTCATATTTTCCATCTCTTCTGCTGAGACGAAGCCTGCTGCTCTGGAATAATCAAATACTACTTCTTTTCCCATTTCTATCATTCTCCTTTTCCTTTTGTTTCAGGTTATAGAATGCCTGTTCAGGAACAGTATATCATAAATCCCCTCCAATTGCGATACAATTTTCCTTTCTCTCCCAAATGTTCAAGTCAGATATTCATGCAGAATCTCCCCAATAAGCTTCAATTCATCGGGGTTCAAATCCTTCAGCCAGTCCTCCTGCTGTTTTGCGGTTCTTCCCCGTTCGCGGCTCGCCGCTATCTGTTCCAGACTCTTCTTTAAATAGTCCACATCCCGGATGGATCCTTCCATTTCTGACGGCCCGCTGCCGCTTCGCGCCATTTCCTGCGCCATATTCTGATTACCGGCAATTCCTGACGCCTCGTCAGAAGAACTGCTGTTCTGTCTGCGAGCCTGCGATTCCGCCTTCAGCTGATTTTTCATGCGCTCCGTCCTGTTTCTCTGCTTTCCCCGCACGTTTTCCTGTTTCTCCGGCTCTTCTGCCTGTCCTGCCGCAGTACCTGCTGCCACGGGATAGATCGACCGGATATTTTCACGGGTTTCCATATGAGGCCCCGATATTGCCTGTGTTTCATCTCGTTCCTGATCTAATCGGTAGATCAGCGTATTTTCCAGATAATTATCGAGCGCGGTGAACAGCTGTTGTTTCTTATCCCCGACGCCTGCTCCGTGGTCTACAAGGATCGTAAAGAGCCCTGCCAGGATTCCCATGGAGCCGTACAGCACTATGTAATAAGGATCGGTACGATACCAGTATGCGCCAAACGCCGCCGCACCTCCTGCGAGGAAACAAAGAAGCGTCATCTGATTGGAAAATGTGTTCCACCCGTTAAGCGTCATGCCCATAAATCTGAAATCATACATCTGCCTCTCTAAATAAGGCTTTATTTTCGGAATTCCCTGATTCATCTGATAGTTGTTTTCTGTCTTCTGCTTAAATGTGCGAAGATTCTTGTTCTTCGTCAGTGACATGTTGTCCGTTTCTTTAATTAATCTTTTGTAGAGGTTACGTGTCAGCCATCTGGTCACGACCCCAAGGCCGCATACGGCTGCAAGCACGTACAGCGCTTTGCCTGTCTGTAAAAATTCCAGCATAATAATAGCTCCCCTTTCTTCCCGGTTGTTCCGGTGATAGGATTATTATAACCACCGAAACTTCCTTTGGGAAGATGAGAGAGCCTAGAATCGTTCGTCAAATCCCGTCAGGATTCGATTCTTAACTTAACATGAATACCTTTCTGCAATGGCTAAAATCAGGTTTACGGAATGGCGCACCGCCTTTACCTCAAACTCACTGTAGTCCATGGTTGCGCTGTTATCAGCCTTATCTGAGATCGCCCTGATAATCAAAAATGGGACGTGGTTTAGGTATGCCGCCTGAGCGATCGCCGCCCCCTCCATTTCCGTGCAGAAGCCTCCAAAATTTTTCGCAATCCAGTCTTTTTTAACCCGGTCGGAAATAAACTGATCCCCGGAAACGATCCTTCCGGTAAAAACTCCAATGTCAGGATTCACTTCCTTACAGCACTTCAGAGCCAGATTCCGAAGCGTTTCATCTGCCGGAAATGAGAACTCCTCCATCTGCGGAATCTGCCCCACCGGGTATCCAAACCCCGTCGCATCCATATCATGCTGCACCGTATCGGTGGAAAGCACCACGTCTCCGATCTCGATCTCATTTCTCAAAGAACCGGCGATTCCCGTGTTGATGACCGCATCCACTCCGTAATGGTCCACCAGAATCTGTGTGCACACCGCCGCGTTCACCTTGCCAATTCCGGAACGGACCACCACTGCCTCCTTTCCCCTCAGCGTTCCTTTATAAAAATCCATGCCGGCCATGGTCTTTACTTCCACATCCTGCATTGCCTCTTTTACTTCCGCCACTTCCACATCCATGGCTCCGATAATTCCTAACATACAGCGCCTCCTTTTCGGGTTCCCTTCCGGGTTAATTTGCATATATTGATTATTATAACTGTTTTCGTCCTGTTTGCAAGAGGGTTTCAGTAACCGCTGCTATTGACAATTCCTTCCCCTGTTCGGTATAATTGTAAAAATGCAGGGTCAAAAATAAGGCAGAAAACAAATAAAGCATAGAAGAAATATGGAGGAATGATTCATGATTTATAAAACACATGGCGTATGTTCACAGGAAATTAATTTTGACGTACAGGACAACAAACTCACCAATGTCCGTTTCATCGGCGGATGTTCCGGTAATACACAGGGCCTTGGCCGTCTGATCGAGGGAATGGACGTAGACGAAGCGATCAAACGTCTCGACGGAATCCACTGCGGTCCCAGACCTACCTCCTGCCCGGACCAGCTGGCAAAAGCACTGAAGCAGTATAAGGAATCCCTTTCCTGATGCGAATCCGGATCTGACGCCGTATACAGTTTTACATACGCAACCAGAAATACCAAAAAACAGAGAAATCACACAGAGAATCAGCACTGTGTGCAGCAGGCCGCAGCGGTCATCCGTATAATGGATGACCGCTGCGGCCTGCTTTTTTTCCATTCCCATCCAGTTCTTCATAAATATTTAAGAAATGGGACGTTCTTGCACTGCCGTTTTTTCTGTGCTACGATATACTTTCGAAAGAAAGGAGTTTTTATCTATGGCAATACCCAAAAAGAGTTCCATCCTGTCGGCGGCTCAGAAGAGTATACGCAAAAATCTGAAATTCGCCACTCTGTCATTTCTGTTTATTATCGCTTACGTCAACGTGTTCCAGAAAGTATTCGGAGCAGAAAATTCCATTGTCGGAGTTATCTTTGCCATTATGATGTCGGCCTCTATGGTCCGCGACTTAACCTCCACACCATTTAAGCATCTGCTTGCGCAGTCCGCGGTCCTGGTGCTGATGGCAGCTGCCGCCTGTCTGGTTGTCACTTTAAATCCATGGATCGCTCTTCCGATTAATTTTATCATGATTTTTTTAATCCTGTATCTCTATACGTATGAATACTCCGGACATCTGTATTTTCCTTATATTCTGTCCTACCTGTTCCTGATTTTCATATCCCCCTCCAGCCCGGAACAGCTTCCAAAACGGATTATAGCCATGGTGACGGGAGCCGTCTGCATCATCCTCTATCAGCTGGTCATGGGACGGAACCGGGCCGCGGAAACGGTTTCCGACGTACTTCTAACACTGATCGGGGAGGCCAAGCAATACATATCCTGTCTCTTATCCGGCAACGGAACACCGGAGAGTCTGGAAGATGTCCGAAAGAATATCCGCCGCCTCAGCCGCATGGTCTATGACAGAAGGCGTAAGGAGCTGTGTATATCCGATGCCAACTTCGCCGTGGTCGATTCCGGGCGCGGCCTGGAACACCTGCTTATTCTGCTGTCTCAGACCGAACATCCGGAAAAATACCAGGATATGCTGGAAAAGACGCTGGTCCAGCTGGACCACTTTGAGGCCTATGTAAATATGAAGACCACGGCACCTCACCTCATTGCGCGAGATGATTTTATTACGGATGCGAAAGACCTGCATCAGGCAGAATTTTACGACAGCCTGGAGTACATCAGAAATCACCTGGTCCATATGGCGGATCCCGAAAAAAAATCAAATTTCCGTCCGACCCTGCTTTCCCTTTCCATCCGGATTCAGGCCGCATTAAAAATCAGTAAAGTGCGCGTCGTCTACGCCCTGCGGGTTGCTCTTCTGCTGTCACTCTCAACACTGCTGGTTGAAAGTTTGAATCTTCCTCACGGAAAATGGCTTCTGTTTACCCTTGCCTCAGTCTCTCTCCCTTACGCCGATGATGTGGGACAGAAGGCCGGGAAACGTTTCTTTGCTACCGTAGCAGGAGGCGTATTCAGTGTGATTCTCTATTCCCTGGTTCCGTCTCCGGCCGGCAGGACTGTTATCATGATGCTGTCCGGCTATTTAAGCTTTTATTTCTCAGATTACACGGGAACATTTGCCTGTTCCACCATCGGAGCGCTGGGCGGCGCGGTGTTTATGAACGCATTTGGCTGGGCGCCTGTGGGGCGGATGCTGCTCATCCGTCTGGCCTACGTGCTGGCCGGAATCGTAATCGCCTACGCCGCCAACTGCCTCCTCTTCCCCTACCACCGCAGCACAGCCACTGAGACTCTGCTGAAGAAATACGATTACGCCTCCAGGCTGTTGTCAAAGATCTGCCGCCAGGGCGTAACTGACACGCAGTTTTACTACCATCTGGTTATCCAGTCCCAGCTGATCGAGGAAAAACTGTACCAGAATACCTCCGGCGAGGAACGGGAGCTGCTGCATGACAAAATCTCAGAATGCCGGGCGCTGGTGCGGGCGGCTCACCGGAGTTATCCACAGAGGGAAGGCTTAATTTCACAATAAATCAAAAAAGTATTTGACAAAGTCAACTATCAAGAATATAATTTGACTTAGTCAAATACTTTTTATGTATGTATTTAT
>NZ_JBKVCZ010000006.1:0-59287 GCF_046966825.1 Hungatella sp.
GCACAAGACGGTGTCCTGAGGGTATGTCCGTATCATGGGATATTCTTTCAAATGAGTATAAAATAGTGAATAAGGAGCGTGTATTATGATCAGTAAAACATTAACAGTTATTAATCCATCCGGTTTACACTTAAGACCAGCAGGAGTCCTGTCCCAGACAGCCATGAAGTTCAAGAGCGATATTACGATTGAATGTGGGGAGAAGAAAATCATCGCTAAGAGCGTGCTGAATGTCATGGCGGCCGGCATTAAGAGCGGGACTGAGATTAATCTGATCTGCGACGGCGAGGACGAAGAAGAGGCTATGAAGACCCTGACCGAGGCCATTGAGAGCGGACTGGGTGAGATGTAATCTGCCTTTTGCAAAACATAATTAAATGAATTCACAAGAATGACCGCAGGCGGTACCTAGAGACAGGTGCCGCCTTTTTTGTTTTGAAATTAGTTTATCAAATCCCCATTTTTACAAAGAAAGGAAGAAAGACCTATGGAATCCAAACAGAAACAGCCAGGACTGTATGAACCACGTTTTGAGCATGATAACTGCGGCATCGGCGCAGTGGCCAATATAAAGGGGATAAGGAGCCACCGCACGTGGAGCAGGCCCTTCATATCGTCGAGAATCTGGAGCACCGCGCCGGTAAGGACGCGGAGGGAAAGACGGGCGACGGAGTAGGCATCATGCTCCAGATATCACATAAATTTTTTAAGAAGGTGACGAAATCTCTCGGTATCGAGATTGGAGGCGAGAGAGAATATGGAGTCGGCATGTTTTTCTTTCCCCAGGATGAGCTTGCCAGAAACCAGGCAAAGAAGATGTTTGAAATCATCGTAAAGAAGGAGGGCCTGGAATTTTTAGGCTGGAGAGATGTGGAGACGCACCCGGAGCTGATCGGCGAGAGGGCGGTGGACTGTATGCCCTGTATCGCCCAGGGCTTCGTGAAGAAGCCGGCCGACACGGAAAAGGGACTGGATTTTGACCGGAAGCTTTACGTGTCACGCCGCGTATTTGAGCAGAGCAACGACAATACATACGTGGTATCGCTGAGCAGCCGTACGATTGTATACAAGGGAATGTTTCTGGTGAAGGAGCTGCGCAGATTTTTTCCTGACTTACAGGATAAGGACTACGAGTCGGCAATCGCCGTGGTGCACTCCCGGTTCAGCACCAACACGAATCCAAGCTGGATGAGGGCGCATCCCAACCGCCTTATCGTCCACAACGGAGAGATCAACACCATCCGCGGCAATGTGGATAAGATGATGGCACGGGAAGAAACCATGGAATCGAAGTATTTTAAGTACGATATGCACAAGGTGCTCCCGATCATCAATCAGGAGGGCTCCGATTCGGCCATGCTGGACAATGCCCTGGAATTTATGGTGATGAGCGGTATGGAACTCCCTCTGGCCGTCATGGTAACGATCCCGGCTCCATGGGCCCATGATAAATCCATGCCTCAGGAGATCAAGGATTTTTACAGCTACTACGCGACTATGATGGAACCGTGGGACGGTCCGGCCTCTATCGTATTTTCCGACGGCGACCTCGTCGGCGCGGTTTTAGACAGAAATGGGCTGCGGCCTTCCAGATACTACATCACGGATGACGATCAGATGATCCTGGCTTCCGAGGTGGGAGCCATCGACACAGAGCAGAATCATGTGGTGAGAAAGGAGCGCCTCCGTCCCGGGAAAATGCTCCTGATCGACACGGTAAAGGGCTGCCTTGTGTCAGACAGTGAGCTAAAGGAAATGTATGCGTCGAGACAGCCCTACGGCGAATGGCTGGATTCCAACTTAATCGAACTGAAAGATTTACCGATTCCCAACAGGGGAGTCGCGTACATGAGTGCGGAGCAGCGTTCCAGGCTCCAGAAAGCCTACGGCTACACCTATGAGGAATACAAGACGATGATTCTTCCCATGGCCTTAAACGGGGCTGAGACGGTATCCGCTATGGGAGCCGACAGTCCGCTGGCGGTCTTAAGCAGAAAGCATCAGCCATTGTTTAATTACTTTAAGCAGATGTTTGCGCAGGTGACAAATCCGCCGATCGACGCCATCAGAGAGGAGATCGTGACTTCCACCGCCGTGTATGTCGGTGAAGAGGGAAATATTCTGGAGGAAACAGCGGAGAACTGCAAGATTTTAAAGGTCAACAATCCGATTTTAACGTGTACGGACTTGATGAAGATCAAATACATGAAGAGGCCCGGGTTCCAGGTGGAGGTCATTCCGATCACATATTATAAGAATACTTCTCTGGAAAAGGCAATCGACAGGCTGTTTCTGGAGGTGGACCGGGCGCACCGTGACGGGGCGAATATCATCATCCTTTCCGACCGTGACATCGACGAGAACCATGTGCCGATTCCTTCGCTTCTGGCGGTATCCGCCCTGCAGCAGCATCTGGTGAAGACGAAGAAGCGCACCTCAGTGGCTCTGATTCTGGAGAGCGGAGAACCAAGAGAGGTACACCACTTCGCTGCGCTGCTGGGATATGGAGCCTGCGCGGTCAACCCATATCTGGCGCAGGAATCCATCCGGGCGCTGATCGAAAGCGGGATGCTTGATAAGGACTATTACGCAGCGGTGGAAGACTATAACAGCGCGGTGCTCCATGGAATCGTTAAGATTGCCTCTAAGATGGGCATTTCCACGATCCAGTCGTACCAGGGAGCACAGATATTCGAGGCCATCGGCATTTCAAAGAGCGTGGTGGAAAAGTATTTTACCGATACGGTGAGCCGGATCGGAGGCATTACGCTGGACGATATTGCAAATGATGTGGATACGCTTCACTCCATGGCCTTCGATCCCCTCGGTCTCGATGTGGATTTAACCCTGGAGAGCGTCGGAAGCCATAAGGCCAGGGCTGGACAGGAAGAACATCTCTATAATCCGCTGACCATCCACCTGCTTCAGGAGGCGGCCAGAACGGGAAGCTATGAGACGTTTAAGCAGTATACACATGCGCTGAATGAAGAAGGCCAGATGGTGAATTTAAGGAGCCTGATTGACTTCGATTATACGAAGCGGAAGGCGGTTTCCATCGACGAGGTGGAAGGCGTGGAATCCATTGTGAAACGGTTTAAGACCGGGGCCATGTCCTACGGCTCCATCTCCGGGGAAGCTCATGAGACGCTGGCTGTCGCCATGAACCGGATCCATGGCAAATCCAACAGCGGTGAGGGCGGGGAGAGTCTGGAGCGTCTGACTCCCGGAGCCGACGGGCTGAACCGGTGCTCCGCAATCAAGCAGGTGGCCTCCGGGCGGTTCGGCGTTACCTCGCGCTATCTGGTGAGCGCCAAAGAGATACAGATCAAGATGGCCCAGGGAGCGAAGCCCGGAGAGGGCGGCCAGCTTCCCGGAGGCAAGGTATATCCGTGGGTGGCAAAGACGCGGCATTCCACAACGGGTGTTGGCCTGATATCGCCGCCGCCTCACCACGATATCTACTCCATCGAGGACCTGGCACAGCTGATCTACGACTTGAAAAATTCCAACACAGAGGCCAGAATCTCGGTGAAGCTGGTATCTGAGGCTGGAGTCGGCACCGTCGCGGCAGGCGTCGCCAAGGCGGGAGCACAGGTGATCCTGATCTCCTCCTTTGACGGCGGAACGGGGGCGGCACCGAGAAATTCCATTTACAATGCAGGGCTTCCATGGGAGCTGGGAGTGGCGGGCCAGACCCTGATTATGAATGGCCTCCGCGACAAGGTGATCCTGGAGACTGACGGCAAGCTGATGACAGGTCGTGATGTGGCGATTGCCTGTATGCTGGGGGCGGAGGAGTTCGGATTTGCGACGGCTCCCCTTGTAACCATGGGATGCGTGATGATGCGGGTCTGCAATCTGGATACGTGCCCGGTGGGGATTGCGACGCAGAATCCGGAGCTTCGGAAGCGTTTTAAGGGGAAACCGGAATACGTGGTCAATTTCATGTATTTCATTGCGCAGGAGCTGCGGGAGTATATGGCGAAGCTTGGAGTCCGTACGGTAGATGAACTGGTGGGACGTACCGATCTGCTGAAAAAGAAGGAGCATATTTCTTCGAAAAGGGCGGATAAGGTGGATCTCTCTGCCATTCTTGGCAATCCGTATGCCGATAAAAAGCTGGCCGGCTATAACCATAAATCGGTCTACGACTTCGAACTGGGAAAGACCATCGATGAAAAGATCCTGCTGAAGAAATTGAGACCGGCACTGGTGAATGGGCAGAAGAAGAGCATTCAGATCGATGTTTCCAACACGGACCGTGCGCTGGGAACCATATTCGGATCCGAGATCACGAGGCTGTACCCGGAGGGACTTCCGGAGGATACGTATACCGTAAACTGCACGGGAAGCGGCGGCCAGAGCTTTGGCGCATTTATCCCGAAAGGGCTTACGCTGGAGCTGGTGGGAGACAGCAATGATTACTTCGGCAAGGGCTTGTCCGGAGGAAAGCTGGTGGTCTATCCGCCGAAGGGCGTGACCTTTAAAGCCGAAGAAAACATCATTATCGGCAATGTGGCCCTTTACGGGGCGACCAGTGGAAAGGCGTTTATCTGCGGCGTGGCCGGTGAACGGTTCTGTGTGAGAAATTCCGGCGCTACCGCGGTGGTGGAAGGCGTGGGAGACCACGGATGTGAGTATATGACCGGAGGCCGTGTCGTCCTGCTGGGACCGACTGGAAAGAATTTTGCAGCGGGCATGAGCGGCGGAATCGCCTATGTTCTGGATGAGAAACGGGATTTGTATAAGAGACTGAATAAAGAGATGGTTTCCTTTGAGGAAGTGACGAATAAATACGATGTTCTGGAGCTGAAGGAAATGATAAAAGAACATGTGGCTTACACCAATTCGGAAAGAGGAAAAGAGATTCTCGACAACTTTGGTGAGTATCTGCCGAAATTCAAGAAGATCATGCCTCACGATTACCGCCGTATGATGAACACCATCGTCCAGATGGAGGAGAAAGGCTTGAGTAGCGAACAGGCACAGATTGAAGCATTTTATGCGAATACGAAGAAGTGAGCCGAGAGGAGGAAAAGAATGGGAAAGCCAACAGGATTTTTAGAATATGACAGAGAGACAGGAAGGGCGGCAGATCCCAAAAGCCGGATTAAGCATTATGACGAATTCCGCCTTCCGCTCTCGGAAAAGGAACAGAAATGCCAGGGGGCCCGCTGTATGGACTGCGGCGTGCCGTTCTGCCAGTCGGGAATGATGATCAAGGGAATGGTTTCCGGCTGCCCCTTAAACAATCTGATTCCGGAGTGGAACGATCTGGTCTATACGGGAACATGGGATCAGGCCTATAACCGCTTAAAAAAGACCAACAGTTTTCCAGAGTTCACCTCCCGGGTATGCCCCGCGCCATGTGAAGCGGCCTGTACCTGCGGATTAAACGGAACTCCGGTCGCCATCAAGGAAAATGAGGGAGCCATAATACGGCGGGCGTATGAGACGGGGATTGCCGGCCCGAACCCGCCGAAGATCAGAACCGGGAAACGGGTGGCAGTCATCGGCTCCGGCCCGGCCGGTTTAGCGGCCGCGGACCAGTTAAATAAGCGGGGCCACAGCGTGACGGTATTCGAGCGGGAAGACCGCGTCGGAGGCCTGCTGATGTACGGTATCCCCAATATGAAGCTGGAAAAATGGGTGATCGACCGCAAGGTGGATGTAATGAAAGAGGAAGGAATCTCTTTTGTCACGGGAGCCGATGTGGGGAAGAACCACAAGGCAAAGGACATCTTAAAGGATTTTGACCGCGTGATACTGGCCTGCGGCGCATCCAATCCCCGCGACATTCAGGTGCCGGGAAGAGATTCGGAGGGAATTTATTTTGCAGTGGATTTCCTTAAATCCACCACGAAGAGCCTGCTGAATTCCAACTTAAAGGATCAGTCGTACCTGTCGGCCAAAGGAAAGCACGTGATCGTCATCGGAGGCGGCGATACGGGAAATGACTGTGTGGGAACCGCCATCCGCCATGGCTGCGCATCGGTTCTTCAGCTGGAAATGATGCCGAAGCTTCCGGAAAAGAGGACGCCCGACAACAGCTGGCCGGAATGGCCCCGTGTCGCAAAGACGGATTACGGCCAGGAGGAGGCCATCGCCGTGTTTGGCGCCGATCCGAGAATGTATCAGGCGACGGTGAAGGAGTTCGTTAAGGATAAGAACGGCAGAGTGGCAAAAGCCGTGCTCCTGTCACTGGAGCCGAAAAAGGATGAAAAGTCGGGCCGGATCATAATGGAACCGGTAGCCGGAAGCGAGAAGGAGGTAGCTGCCGATCTGGTACTGATTGCCGCCGGATTTTTAGGAAGTCAGAGCTATGTGGCGGATGCCTTCGGCGTGAAGCTGAATGCAGGGACCAATGTGGAGACTGAGGCCGGAACGTATAAGACGAACGCCCGGCACGTGTTTACCGCGGGAGATATGCGGAGAGGCCAGTCGCTGGTGGTCTGGGCCATCCGGGAAGGGAGAGAGGCGGCGAAGGAGGTTGATGAGAGCTTGATGGGGTATACGCTGCTGGAGTAAATGGCGAGGGGGTACGCCGCCTTCCCCTTCCCACCCACAGCTTTTCGGCGGGGCGGTGGGGGAATGTGGGGTTACCAGGTGGCGCGGTGGAGTTTGGCTGGATCCCAGGGAGCGGCTTTTTCGGGTGAGGTGGCTGAGGGCGCAGGGTGACCAAGGGCTATGACAGTGATAGGGGATACCTTGGGTGGGAGGTTTAGGGTCTGTGTCAGCAGCTTTTGCCATGGGGAGTGGGGGAGAACTCCGCACCAGACTGCGCCAAGGGCCAGGCTGTGGGCGCAGAGAAGAATGTTCTGGGTGGCGGCGGCACAGGCTTCACAGAGGAAATCGTTTGTTCCTTCTATATTGCGGTCGCCGCAGACGACGATTCCACAGGCGGCTCCGGCCAGCATGCGGGCGTTGAGATTGGTGGCGGAGAGTTCGGTGAGGAGGTTCCGGTCTTCCAGGAGAAGGAAGTGCCAGGGCCTTTTGTTTTTTGCGCTGGGCGCGCACATTCCGGCGTACAGGAGTGTGTTAAGGGCATCAGGGGTTATGGGAGCATCCGTATAATGACGTACGCTTGTACGGGTTTTAACTGCGGTGATGGTGTCCATGGCGCATGGGGAAAGGGAAGGGCTGGGAGCGGCCGGGCTGCCGGACGGCTGGGCCGGGGCGTCGAGGGACATTGTGACAGAGACAGGCAGGGGAAGGCCGCAAAAACCGAGGGATTTTTGCAGGACTTTGTCGATAAGCATAATGTAACAGCCGCTGCCGCGGGAGAGGAGCCTGCTCCGGTAAGGGATTCCGTTTATGGTTCCCTGTACGTAAATGGTGCCTTTGGGCTGATGGAAAATCTCTCTGGCAGAGAATGGCAGGGGCAGATAAGTGAGTCTGCCGGCGGTGTCTTTGAGGATTTCTGCATGGAAGGTTTGCATAATGTTCTCCTTATTAAAAGTATCCGGCTTTTGCCTGGCAAAAACCGGATAGGTGAAATGGTTATTTTATTGGTTCAGGGCATGGCAGGCGCGGAGCAGGGCTTCAGGACTGCCGCCGCGGATAGCCGGGATGAGCTGCTTAAGCTGGTCGTGAGGTAAATCCCACCAGCGGACCGCCTCCAGCTGGGTGATGATGTCCTGGCTGTAACGCTTCCTGATTGGTTTTGCCGGGAGCCCGCCTACGATGGTATAGGGTTCCACGTCTTTTGTTACGACGGCTCTCGTTCCGATGATCGCTCCGTCACCGATTTTGACGCCGGACATGATGACAGCCTCATAACCAATCCAGACATCATTTCCAATGACGATATCGCCCTTGTTGTCCCATGAGTCTGTGACTTCCGAGATGGGAGTGCCCCATTCTTCAAAGAATAAGGGGAACGGATACGTGGAAAGGGACGTCATCGTGTGGTTTGCACTTGTAAATATAAATCTGGCTCCGCAGGCAATGGAACAGAAGCTGCCGATAACCAGGCGGTCTCTGTTGATCGGGTAGTGGTAGAGTACGTTGTTTTTTTCGAAATCGACCGGGGCGTTCACGAAATCGTTGTACATCGTATAGGCACCGACGGAAATATTGGGATCTTTGACGACCGCGTTTAAATAGACGGTCTGCCGGTCTCCTGTTCTTGGATATATGGTTTGTGCCGGAATAGACATTGTGATTCCTCCTTTATGGATCTGGTGTTTTGGTGTCCCTCTGCTATTCCGGCCGCTGCAATGCATCGTTTCATCTGTGTGGACAGCCTCCTTTTCTTTTGCAGCCTGCTTTGGTGTCAGGCAATGCTTTCCTTTATTTTAAGCGATGAGGGGGGATCTGTCAAATCCATGTTGGGGGAAAATAATAGCGGGAAATCTTTATTTTTAAAGATTTCCCGCTGCTATTTTCCGGCCTTTATGCCGGGAACCGCGGTCTGCGGTATGAAACGAGTGGAACTTATACGTTGAAACGGAACAGGACAACGTCCCCGTCTTTTACGACGTATTCTTTCCCCTCCATTCTGACAAGGCCTTTCTCTTTGGCGGCCGTATAGGTACCGCAATCGAGAAGATCCTGGTAGTTTACAACCTCGGCCTTGATGAAGCCGCGCTCGAAGTCGGAGTGAATCTTGCCGGCGGCCTGAGGCGCCTTGGTTCCTACTTTAATGGTCCAGGCTCTCGTCTCTGTGGGGCCAGCGGTTAAATAGCTGATGAGGCCCAGGAGGTGGTAGCTGGCGGCAATCAGTTTTTCGAGACCGGATTCCGTGAGGCCTAAGTCCTCTAAGAACATCTTGCGCTCGTCTTCCTCCAGTTCGGCGATCTCCTGCTCGATCTGGGCACAGATGACGAAGACTTCGCTGCCGTTTTCTGCGGCGAAGCGGCGGACTTCCTTTACGTATTCATTGGAAGCGCCGTCGTCGGCCAAGTCGTCTTCGCTTACATTGGCGGCGAAGATCACCGGCTTGTAGGTGAGAAGATTTAAGGAGGAAACGAATTCCTGAGCATCGTCATCTTCAAACTCCATGCTGCGGGCCAGCTTGCCATCCTCTAAGTGAGCCTTCACTGCTTTTAAGATCTCCAGCTCTTTGGCGAGAGATTTGTCGTTAAAGGCACTCTTTGCCGTCTTGGAGATTCGTCTCTCCAGAATCTCTAAATCGGAGAAGATAAGCTCTAAATCGATAGTTTCAATATCTCTTAAAGGATTCACGCTGCCATCCACATGGATGACATTGCCGTCCTCAAAGCAGCGGACAACGTGCACGATGGCGTCCACTTCTCTGATGTTGGAAAGGAACTGGTTACCAAGACCTTCACCCTTGGAAGCGCCTTTCACGAGTCCTGCGATGTCTACGAATTCAATGACTGCGGGCGTGATCTTTGCTGAGTCATAGAGCGCAGCCAGCTTTCCGAGACGTACATCCGGCACGGGAACCACGCCTACGTTTGGATCAATCGTACAGAACGGATAGTTGGCCGATTCTGCGCCGGCCTTTGTAAGAGAGTTGAATAATGTGCTTTTACCCACATTCGGCAGTCCGACAATACCTAATTTCATAATTCATTACCTTCCTCTATTTTATTAAACATTTTTAAGGTTGATTTTTTCCTGCAACTAATATAGAATAGCATATTATCCATAAAAATAAAAGAGTCAAACTGAACTCGCGCCTGTTTTTGTCGAATTATGGTCGAATATGTCGGGCGAATATGTTTGATTTTTGGCATATCACGGGGTAAAATAAAGAAAACATGAAAGGAGAAAACAATGGCAAATACGGCAGATATTAGTTTTGTGCATTTGGGTATTACGATTGACCATTTGCAGAACAGTATCTCGATATTTGGATTCCGCATAGCGTTTTACGGGATTATCATAGGAATTGGAATACTGGCTGGTCTCTGGGTTGCGACGAGCGACGCGAAAAGGAGGGGACAGGACCCGGATATTTATCTGGATTTTGCTCTGTATGGAATTATCTTTTCTATTATAGGAGCTCGTATCTATTATGTCATTTTTGACTGGGAGAATTACAGGGACAACCTGATTTCAATTTTAAACTTAAGGGCAGGCGGACTGGCCATATACGGCGGCGTGATTGCTGCGGTCATAACGCTGACTGTTTATACAAGAAAGAAAAAGCTTTCTTTCTTTTCAATGGCTGACAGCGGCTGCCTTGGACTGATAACCGGACAGATTATAGGAAGATGGGGAAACTTCTTTAACTGTGAGGCGTTTGGCGGATACACGGACAGCCTTTTTGCCATGAGAATCAGAAGAGCGCTGGTCAACGAGAGCATGATATCTCAGGACCTATTAAACCACCTGATTGTGAAGGACGGTGTCGAGTATATACAGGTGCATCCGACCTTTCTCTATGAATCAGTCTGGAATTTAGGCGTGTTAATATTCATGCTATGGTATCGCAAACGTAAGAAGTTTAATGGGGAAATGCTTCTTATTTACCTGCTGGGATATGGTCTGGGGAGAGTCTGGATCGAAGGGCTCAGGACGGACCAGCTTATATTCTTTAACACAGGAATTGCAGTATCTCAGGCATTGTCATTGGTATTAGTGGTGATATCAGCTTTGGTGCTCATCTGGAAACACAGACAGATACGATTAAAGAGCAAAGGAGAAGACTGATATGATTTCAAAAGAAGAGTTGATCTATAAGATTGAAGAGGCAAGAGATAAATTAAACAGAAGTATAGACACCGAGCAGGACAGCAGCACTGTTTATAAGAGAAGTGTAGAGCTGGATCAACTGATAGAACAATATATAGTAGCCGGGTATTAGAGACACGGCATATCTGGAGGCGGTAACGAAACCATTCGTTGCCGCCTTATTTTTTTATTCTTTTTTAGAAAAATTCCTTGCTATTTCCTTACAAATGTACTAAAATTAATCTACAAGTGGTGGAAAGTGGTATAAAGTGGTAGAGAATGGAGGAAGAGTGGTGTAAGCTCTCTCTCTGACGTACAAGCAGGTGATTAGTATGTTCATGGGCGAATACAATCATACAGTCGATGCAAAAGGGCGCTTGATCGTCCCATCGAAGTTCAGAGAACAGCTTGGTGAAGAGTTCGTCGTGACGAAGGGCTTGGATGGCTGTTTATTTGTGTATGATAACGAAGAATGGAAAGCCCTCGAAGAAAAATTGAAAAGCCTGCCGCTGACCAACACTAACGCCAGAAAGTTTAACAGATTCTTTCTGGCAGGTGCATCTTCCTGTGAAGTGGACAAACAGGGAAGAATTCTTCTTCCGGCTGTGCTCCGTGAATTTGCAGGCATCGAAAAAGATGCAGTGCTTGTGGGTGTAGGAAGCCGCATTGAAATCTGGAGCAAGGATGCGTGGACAGCAGCCAATACATACGATGATATGGAAGAAATCGCTGAGAATATGGAAGGACTTGGAATATGATGTTTGAACACAAGTCAGTGCTGCTTTACGAAACCATTGACAGCCTGAATGTAAAACCAGATGGAATTTATGTGGATGGAACGCTTGGGGGCGGCGGACATGCTCTGGAAGTATGCAGACGCCTCGGGGAATACGGAAGATTAATCGGAATTGACCAGGATGCAGACGCCATCGCGGCGGCATCGGAACGGCTTCGTGACTATGAAGACAGAGTTACGATCGTGAGAAGCAATTACGAAGAGATACAATCGGTACTAAAGGATTTAGGAATCGAAAAGGCAGACGGTATTTATCTGGACCTTGGAGTATCCTCCTATCAGCTGGACACACCGGAACGGGGATTCACCTACCGGGAGGACGACGCTCCGCTGGATATGAGGATGGATCAGAGAAACACACAGACGGCCGCCGATATTGTGAATACGTACAGCGAGTTTGATTTATACAGAATTATCCGTGACTACGGAGAGGACAAGTTCGCAAAGAATATCGCAAAGCATATCGTGAGGGCCAGAGAGACAAAACGGATTGAGACAACAGGAGAATTGACAGAGATTATTAAGGAAGCGGTTCCTGCGAAAGTTCGTGCAGTGGGCGGCCATCCTTCGAAGAAGACGTTCCAGGCAATTCGGATTGAACTGAATCAGGAGCTGGAGGTCCTAAATAATTCTATTGATACGATGATCGACTTATTGAAACCGGGTGGAAGGCTGGCTGTTATCACCTTTCATTCGCTGGAAGACCGGATCGTAAAGATTCGCTTCCGCAATAATGAGAATCCCTGTACCTGTCCGCCGGATTTTCCAGTCTGTGTCTGCGGCAAAGTCAGCAAAGGCCGGGTAATCACCAGAAAACCGGTTGTACCGTCAGAAGAAGAGATTGAAGGGAACAAGAGATCGAAGAGTTCGAAGCTTCGAGTATTTGAGCGGATTTAAAAAGGGAGGAAAAGAGCATGGCTGCTAGAAAGAATGTGCATTCTTACCGTAGTGCTGCCTACGTACAGGGGAATACTGTCCGTAAGCTGGAACCTGCACGCGTACCGGTAAGACGTTCACCAGATGAAGTACGCCGTCCGGCAGTGAACCATAAAGTCAGACGGAATCGTGAAAAAGCCTTACAGATGGATTTGCCTTATGTTATTATGCTGACCATCGCAGCAGTCTGTACGCTCTGTTTATGTGTAAATTATCTCCATCTTCAGTCTTCCATCACGACGAGAATTCATACGATCGAGAGCCTGGAGTCGGAGCTGGAAACGTTAAAGACTGAAAACGATGCCCTGCAGACGAATATTAATACTTCCGTTGATTTGGATCATGTGTACAAGGTTGCTACAGAGGAACTTGGCATGGTCTACGCTAATAAGAATCAGATTCTTCAGTATGATAAGACGGAAAGTGAGTATGTAAGGCAGAATGAAGACATCCCGAAACACTAACAGGCAGAAAAATAGAAAAACCAAGATATTTCCAAGATACATGCAGGAAAAGCTGGCGATTACCGTCCTGGTAGTTACGCTGGCTTTGTTTGCATTGGTTATGGTCCTGTACGATTTAATGACCAATAAAAAGGACGATTTTAATCAGATTGTGCTGTCACAGCAGGAGTACGACAGCCGTACCATACCATTTCGGCGGGGCGATATTCTGGACCGCAACGGAACGTATCTGGCGACAAGTGAGAAAGTGTATAATCTGATCCTGGATCCCAAGCAGATTATGTCGGATTCCAACGCCTACTTAGAGGCCTCTGTGAACGCTCTGGTAGACTGTTTCGGTTATGACCGGACGGAGATGATGAATCTGATCAACGAGAAAAAGGACAAGTACTATATCCGTTACGCCAAGCAGCTGACTTACGACCAGAAAGAAAACTTCGAGAAATATAAGGAAGAAAAACGGGAAGAGTTTAAGAGAGCTGGAGAGGGAAAGGGCATCCGCGGCATCTGGTTTGAGGATGAGTATAAGAGAATTTATCCGTATAACTCCGTGGGCTGCAATGTAATCGGCTTTGCCAGAGACGACGGCATGGATGGAAGCGGCGGCATTGAGCAGTACTATAACTCCACGCTGATGGGAACCAACGGCAGGGAGTACGGCTATTTAAATGACGACTCTAATCTGGAGCGGGTGATCAAGCCGGCATCCAACGGCAACACGGTCGTTTCCACCATTGATACAAACGTTCAGAAGATCGTTGAGAAATATATCACGGAGTGGGAGCAGGAGGTCGGAAGCAAGCGGGTGGGCGTCATCGTCATGGATCCCAACAACGGCGAGGTCCTGGCCATGGCCAATGATAAGACCTTTGATTTAAACAATCCGAGGCAGCTCCGTCCGGAGTACACCGATGATGTGGTGAAGCAGCTGGGCATTCAGGAAGCCATAGACGACTACCACAGAAAGAATAAGGACGCGGAGCCTCTGACGGAGGCCAACGTTTACGCCCACTATTCCAATGATGAGATCATGTCCTTCGGAAAACAGGTGGCGTGGAATCAGACATGGCGTAATTTCTGCATCAGCGACGGCTTCGAGCCTGGTTCTACCGCCAAGATATTCACTGTGGCGGCGGGCCTGGAGGAAGGCTCCATCACCGGTAATGAGACGTATACGTGTAACGGAAAGCTGGAGATCGGCGGATGGCCGATCAGCTGTGTAAACCGGTACGGTCACGGCGATCTGACGGTGGAGCAGGGCCTTATGAAATCGTGCAACGTCGTTATGATGCACATTGCCCAGAAAGTAGGGAAACAGAAATTCTATAAATACCAGCAGCAGTTTGGCTTCGGTTCCAAAACCGGAATCGATCTTCCTGGCGAGGCGGACAACAAGACGCTTATGTACAATGCGGAGACGGCCGATCCGGCTTCCCTCGCAACCAATGCCTTCGGTCAGAACTTTAACTGTTCCATGATCCAGATGGCAGCTGCGTACTGCTCCGTCATAAACGGCGGCTCCTACTACGAGCCCCATGTGGTAAAACAGATCTTAAACGAGCAGGGATCTATTGTGAAGAAGATGGATCCGGTTCTGGTCCGTGAGACTGTTTCGGAATCCACCACGAAGTTTATCAACGAAGCGCTCTATAAGACGGTAAACGCCCAGGGCGGTACCGGATCTGCCGCTAAGGTAGAGGGTTATAAAATCGCGGGTAAAACAGGAACGGCCGAGAAGGTCGGACGTGACAAGAAAAACTACGTCGTATCCTTCTGTGGCTATGCGCCCGCCGATAATCCACAGGTTCTCGTATATGTGGTAGTGGACGAGCCGCACGTAGAGGAACAGGCTCACAGTACGTATGCAAGCAAAATCTTCCAGAAGATTATGACTGAGATTCTTCCTTATTTAAATATATTCCCGGATACAGATATCACGCCGTCACTTCCGGAAGGCGGACAGGCAGAACTGCCTTCAGAGGAAGGGATCAGCAGCTCCACAGAGGGTTCCACGGAAGAAGGAACAGAAGAGAGCACGGAAGTGGGTACACTGGAAAATGGAGAGACAATTCCGCCGGAGGCTCTCGATCCTTCGGAAGAAGCGGTAATCGGTCCGAGCGAGGAGGAAGGCTACGGTCTGCCGGGCGCGCTGCCTGGACAGACGAATCCGGCGCGGATCCCGACGACCGCCTCCTCGTCCACAGAAGCTTCCGAAACGGAGACAAAGGAAGAATAAAAGCGCAGGAATTTCATATACTGTAACAATGATGACGGTGGAGCAGCGTATGAATTCTAATAAAACACATCACAGAGAGAAGATAGCCATCCTGTTTTTCCTGTTATTTCTTGCCATGACAGGACTAATGGGGCGGCTGTTTTTTCTTATGATTTTCCGATCCGCCCATTACAGTGCCATGGCGGAGGACTTGCATGAAAGAGAGAGAACAATCAAAGCGGCCAGAGGCAATATCGTTGATGCCAATGGAACCGTCATCGCCACCAACAGGACCGTCTGCACCATTTCGGTCATCCACAATCAGATAGAGGAACCGGATCAGGTGGTGGCAGTTTTAAGCAAAGAATTGGGAATCGAGGAAGATTCTGTCAGAAAAAAGGTAGAAAAATACAGTTCCAGGGAGATTATTAAGACCAATGTGGACAAAGCCCTGGGGGACCAGATCAGGACGTACCATCTGGCCGGGGTGAAGGTGGATGAGGACTACAAGCGGTACTATCCCTACGACAGCCTGGCATCCAAGGTGCTGGGATTTACAGGAGGGGATAACCAGGGAATCATAGGTCTGGAGGTCAAGTACGAGGATTACTTAAAGGGGATGAACGGGAAGATTCTGACCATGTCTGACGCGGCGGGTATTGAGATTGAAAATGCGGCGGAGGACCGGATCGAGCCCATCGCCGGGCAGGATCTGCATGTGAGTCTGGACGTAAATATCCAGAAGTACTGTGAGCAGGCTGCGTACCAGGTGATGGAGAAGAAAGGCGCGAAGCGGGTCTCCATCATTGTCATGAACCCGCAGAACGGAGAGATCATGGCTATGGTAAGCGCTCCGGAATTCAACCTAAACGACCCGTTCACGCTTCCGGAGGACCCGGGAGATGTGAGCGCCAAGGAGAAGCAGGAGCTGTTGAACCAGATGTGGCGTAATCCCTGCATCAACGATACTTACGAGCCAGGCTCCACGTTTAAGATCGTGACGGCCGCCGCGGGGCTGGAAGCGGGAGTGGTGAATCTGGAAGACCATTTCTCCTGTCCCGGCTTCCGCATCGTGGAGGACAGAAAGATCCGGTGTCACAAGGTGGGGGGCCATGGTTCCGAGACATTTCTGCAGGGAGTTATGAACTCCTGCAACCCGGTTCTGATCGATGTGGGCCAGCGCCTGGGAGTGGATAATTACTACAAGTATTTTGAACAGTTTGGCCTGAAGGGAAAGACGGGAATCGATCTGCCCGGCGAGGCCGCCACCATCATGCATAAGAAAGAGAATATGGGGCTGGTGGAGCTGGCCACGGTCTCCTTCGGCCAGTCCTTCCAGATTACCCCCATGCAGCTGATTACCACGGCTTCTGCCATCGTAAACGGCGGCAACCGGGTGACGCCCCACTTTGGCGTGGGAGCCGTCAGCGCCGACGGCGAGGTGATTCACAACTTTACCTACCCGGTGAAGGAAGGGATCGTCTCTGCGGAAACGAGCGAAACCATGCGCTATATTCTGGAAAAGGTCGTCTCCGAGGGCAGCGGAAAAAAGGCGTATCTGGAGGGGTACCGCATCGGCGGAAAAACGGCCACTTCGGAAAAACTTCCGAGAAGCTTAAAGAAGTACATTTCGTCTTTTATCGGCTTTGCACCGGCGGATAATCCGTCCGTAATCGCCCTGATTACCATCGATGAACCGCAGGGAATCTACTACGGCGGAACCATCGCGGCGCCTGTCATTGCCGACATTTTTAAGAATATTCTGCCTTATCTGGGAATTGAAGCAACAGAGGAAAAAACTGTTTCCTCGTTTCGATTCTATAGTTGATTATTCAGGAAAAAAGACGTATACTACTAACTGTGTTCCATTCCGCCGAACGAAGTGAGGGGGATTAACCGCTGCTCTGAAAGTACGAATACATAAAATATTGAGGTGTGACATGATTAACGAGACGATACTGGCGATTATCATAGCGTTTGCCATAAGCGCGATACTGTGCCCTATAGTAATACCATTTCTCCACAGATTAAAATTTGGTCAGCAGGTCCGGGAAGAGGGACCGGAAAGCCATTTGAAAAAGCAGGGCACTCCCACTATGGGCGGTCTGATCATATTGACCAGCATTATCATTACTTCTCTGTTCTACGTGAAGGATTATCCGAAGATCATACCGATTCTGTTCATGACCGTTGGTTTTGGTATCGTAGGTTTTCTGGATGATTACATTAAGATCGTCATGAAACGCTCCGAAGGCCTTAAGCCTTTACAGAAGATAATCGGACAGTTTATCATTACGGGCGTCTTTGCATACTACCTTCTCAACTCCAAGGCAGTGGGAACGAGCATGCTGATTCCATTTACCGGAGGCTTCGAAAATGGCCTCTATATCGACCTCGGGATATTCTTCGTGCCGTTTCTGTTCTTTGTTGTGCTGGGAACCGACAACGGTGTGAACTTCACCGACGGTCTCGATGGACTCTGCACCAGCGTGACGATCCTGGTGGCCACCTTCTTAACCGTGGTGGCCCTGGGGGAGAGAGCGGGGATCAGCCCGATCACAGGCGCGGTCGTAGGCAGTCTCCTGGGCTTCCTGCTGTTTAACGTCTATCCGGCCAGAGTGTTTATGGGAGACACCGGTTCCCTGGCGCTTGGCGGTTTCGTGGCGTCCAGCGCCTACATGATGCAGATGCCGATCTTTATCGCGATCATTGGATTTATTTATCTGGTGGAAGTTCTGTCAGATATTATACAAATTACGTATTTTAGAAAAACAGGCGGAAAGAGATTCTTTAAGATGGCGCCGATCCATCACCATTTTGAGATGTGCGGCTGGTCCGAGACCAGGGTTGTTGCCGTTTTCTCTATTGTGACGGCGATTCTCTGCCTGCTGGCATACCTTGGACTGTAAAGAAGGAGAGTAACCTATGAGTCAGAAAATATTAGTTGCAGGGAGCGGAAAGAGTGGAATTGCCGCTTCCAGAATGGCACTCGATACAGAACACGAAGTGATTCTCTACGACAGCAATGAGGCGCTTGACGCGGAGGCGGTCCGGGGACAGTTTAAAGAGGACGAGACAATTGAAGTGCTCCTTGGAGAGCTGACGAAGGAGGCGCTAAAGGACGTGGAGCTCTGCGTTATCAGTCCTGGTATCCCGCTTGATGCCCCGTTTGTCGAGGTGCTGAAGGCCTGCGAGGTCCCGATCTGGAGTGAGATCCAGCTTGCATACCATTATGCCAGGGGAAAGCTGGCAGCCATAACGGGGACAAACGGAAAGACGACGACGACCTCTCTGGTCGGGGAGATCATGAGCGCGTACTATAAAGAGGTGTTTGTAGTAGGAAATATCGGAACACCGTATACGTCCACCGCGCTCCGCACGACAGACCAGTCTTATACGGTCGCGGAGATCAGCAGCTTTCAGCTGGAGACCATTACGGATTTTAAACCCGACGTGAGCGCGATCCTGAATATTACGCCGGACCATTTAAACCGCCATAAGACGATGGACTGCTACATAGATGTTAAGAAAGGGATTGCAAAGAATCAGACGAAGGAGGATGCCTGCATCCTCAATTACGACGATCCGGTTCTGCGGCGATTCGGAGAGACTGTGACCCCGCGCGTCATCTATTTCAGCAGCAGGGAGCTTCTCTCTGAGGGCATCTGCCTGGATGGCGATATGATTGTAAGGAACCACGACGGCGTGCGCATGGAGATCATAAATATCCATGACATGAATCTGCTGGGCCGCCACAACCACGAAAACGTCATGGCGGCGGCTGCCATAACCATGGAGCTGAGAGTGCCGCTTGAGACGATACAGAGCGTGATCAGGGACTTTAAGGCGGTGGAACACCGGATCGAGTTCGTGGCAGAGAAGGCGGGGGTGAAGTACTATAACGATTCCAAGGGAACGAATCCCGACGCGGCGATCCAGGCGGTTAATGCCATGCCTGGCCCTACGATCTTAATCGCGGGAGGCTACGATAAGAATTCCGAGTATGACGAATGGATCAGATCCTTCGGCAAAAAGGTGAGATACATGGTCCTTTTAGGCCAGACGAGAGAGAAAATCGCCGAATGTGCCGCAAGACACGGCTTCACCAATGTCATGTATGCGGAAGACATGCAGGAGGCGGTCAGAGTTTGCGCATCCTATGCGAATGCCGGAGAATACGTGTTGTTGTCACCCGCCTGCGCCAGCTGGGGGATGTTTAACAATTACGAGGAACGGGGTGATGTTTTCAAGGAGTGCGTGCGCAGTCTGTAACAGGATGCGGCTATCGCTCACTAAAGTTTTGGCGAGGAGGAATGAGATGGCGGAAAACAGGCCTAACAAAAAGAAAAACAAACCGCGCCGTTTTTATGATTACAGCCTGCTGTTTACGGTGATATTTTTGACCGTGTTCGGTCTGGTTATGATATACAGTTCCAGCTCCTACGCTGCCCAGATAAAGTATGATGATGCGGCCTATTTTATGATGAGACAGGCGAAGATTGCACTGGCCGGCTTTGTCATTATGCTGATTATCTCCAAGATGGATTACCACTGGTACGCAAGATTTGCCGTTCTGGCCTACGTCCTTTCCTATGTGCTGATGATTGCCACAGCACTGTTCGGTATCGAGAGAAACGGTAAGAAGCGCTGGCTCGGAGTGGGCGGTGCCTCCATTCAGCCAACAGAGTTTGTAAAGATCGCCCTGATCGTCATGCTGGCATCCATGATCGTGCAGATGGGCAAGAATATCAACGAAAAGAGAGGCGTGCTGCTGGTGATTGTCACCACGCTGCCTATCGCCGGAATAGTAGCAGCCAACAACTTAAGTTCCGGTATTATCATTGCAGGAATCGCGTTTGTCATGCTGTTTGTGGCATGTAAGAAAAAATGGCCGTTTTTTGCCTGCGGATTCGCGGGCGTGGGGGTGCTGGCGTTTGCCGGTCCCATTGCAACCGCCCTGGAGAAGATTGGTCTGTTAAGAGTATCAGTTAAGCCGTATCTTCGTCTGGCTGGAGCCGGAGAAATACCCGTCCACCGGCGGCTATCAGGTGCTTCAGGGGTTATACGCCATCGGTTCCGGCGGACTGGTGGGAAGAGGCTTAGGGGAGAGTATCCAGAAGATGGGATTCGTACCCGAGGCGCAGAATGATATGATTTTCTCCATCATCTGTGAGGAACTGGGGCTCTTCGGAGCCGTGTCGGTGATCCTGATTTTTTTGTTCATGATCTACCGTTTTATGCTGATTGCAGACAACGCGCCGGATTTATTCGGTGCCCTGCTGGTCGTAGGTGTCATGGGGCACATTGCGATCCAGGTTATCTTAAATATCGCCGTAGTTACCAACACCATTCCCAACACCGGAATCACGCTTCCCTTTATCAGCTATGGAGGTACGTCGGTTTTGTTCCTGATGATGGAAATGGGCATGGTTTTGAGCGTTTCCAATCAGATACGTCTGGAAAGGTGAAAGTCCCCCTCATTTTATTCGG
Organism: Hungatella sp.; assembly: GCF_046966825.1. NCBI lineage: Bacteria > Bacillati > Bacillota > Clostridia > Lachnospirales > Lachnospiraceae > Hungatella > Hungatella sp. The sequence continues at coordinate 20,546 of NZ_JBKVCZ010000006.1, forward strand.
CGGAATGTGATAACCTTTTTCCCGCTTTTTACATAGGATAGTATATAAGAAGCCACGGGAGGTATCGGATTGTCGGTCATAGAAGTCCAGGGGCTTACGCCCTTAGAAGGTGAGATAAAGATCCAGGGTTCCAAGAATGCCGTTCTGCCTATGATGGCGGCGGCAATTCTTCATAAAGGCACGACAGTGATAGAAAATGTCCCCAGGATACAGGATGTGTTCTGTATGCTGGGGATACTTGACAGTATCGGCTGTAAATGCCGTTTGGAAGGAAACCGGCTGAAGATTGATGCATCCGTAGTTACAGAGACGGAAATACCGAAAGAGTTTGTGAAGAGTATGCGCTCCTCGATCATTGTTTCAGGGCCGCTGTTAGGACGGATGAAGAGAGCCGTTACCAGTTTTCCCGGCGGCTGCTCGATCGGGGAAAGGCCCATTGACCTGCATTTGACGGCGCTTGACGCGCTGGGGGCCCGGGTAGAAGAGGACGGAGAGGAGCTTTTAGTCACTGCCAATGAACTGACGGGAGCCGATATCTACTTCCCGTTTCCCAGCGTGGGAGCGACCGAGAATGCCCTCATGGCCGCCGTTCTGGCGGATGGCGTGACAGTGATTCACGGCGCTGCCAGGGAGCCCGAGATCGAAGAGCTGTGCCTGTTTTTAATCGGCATGGGAGCCAGGATCCACGGGGTGGGAAGTTCAACACTGTTCATTGAAGGGGTACTTAGCCTGCATGATTCCATATTTACCGTAACCGGCGACAGGATTGTGGCCGGCACTTATCTTTGTGCGGCCATGGCCGCGGAGGGCTGTGTGACCATGACGGGAATCCGGCCATCCCATATGGAGGCGGTGCTGCGCTGTGCGGAGGAGATGGGAGCCGCCATACAGAGGTATGACGACCGAATTTCCGTGACCATGACAGGGCGCCCGGCAGAGTATTCGGTTGTGACGGGTCCTTATCCGCAGTTTCCGACGGATTTACAGTCGCCAATGATGGCGGTGATGGCCGCCGCTGAGGGAACCGGCCGTATGGAAGAAACTGTATTTGAGGGAAGATTTGGCACTGTAAAAGAATTGCAGAAACTTGGCGCAGATATTATAATAGAGGATAACAGGGCAGAGATCCGCGGGCTGTACCCTTTAACGGGCGCAGTCGTGAGGGCCAGGGATTTACGCGGCGGCGCCGCACTGGTGGTCGCGGGTCTGGCCTCCCGTGGTGTGACACAGATTACAGACTGCAGCCACATCGAGCGGGGGTATGAAGATATCTGCCGGGACTTAAAGAGCCTTGGCGCTGTGATTAGAGGAATGGAATGATAAGACCAGAAAAAAGCAAACGAAGAATCGTAATCGGAATTGTGGCGGCGGTTATCGTCTTACTGGCGGTAATCTTAATGTCCATCCGGATTACAGAGATTACAGTAACGGGGAATAAACAGTATACCGCCGATGAACTGCGCGGTCTGCTGTTTCAGGATAAGTGGGACCGGAATACGATTTACTGCTTTTACAAGGATCATTTTAAGGAACATGAACAGATTCCGTTTGTAGAAGACTATAAAATCGTATTCCAGAGCCCGACGAGGGTAGAAATCATCGTTTACGAGAAGAGCGTGGTCGGATACGTCTCCTATATGGGAAGTTATATGTATTTCGACAAGGATGGTATCATCGTGGAGAGCTCCAGCAATAAGCTGGAGGGAATTCCATGGGTAACAGGACTGAAGTTCGGCCATATCGCCCTGCATCAGCCCCTTCCCGTGGAAAACACCAGGATCTTCGATGAGATCCTGAATCTGACGCAGCTGCTGTCGACGCATGAGATTACGGTGGACAGGATCCAGTACGATACTCACGGCAACGCCAGTTTAATCCTGGGGGACATCACCGTTTATCTCGGAAGCAACGACCAGATGAGCGGCAAGATTTCCGAGCTGAAGGATCAGCTTCCCGTGCTGACCGGCCTTGCTGGGACTCTGTATCTCGATACATATGACGAGGCTGAGACGGCCACATCGTACCGGTTTGTAAAAAATAAATAAAATTTCCATTCAGAACTTATAATTTTGTTGAAAAAGTGGTTGATATTTTCGGTAAAATCAAATATTATATTAGATAGGTCTATAGAGTAAGCTGTTTATGGTTAAAGGAGGATATAATCTTGTTAGAGATTAAGATAAATGAGGCGGATAATGCTGCAAGAATTCTGGTAATCGGTGTGGGCGGTGCCGGAAACAACGCAGTAAACCGTATGATTGATGAGAGTATCGCCGGTGTAGAATTCATCGGAATTAATACAGACAAGCAGGCACTTCAATTTTGCAAAGCCCCTACGGCTATGCAGATCGGAGAGAAACTGACAAAGGGACTCGGAGCAGGCGCTAAGCCTGAGATCGGTGAGAAGGCTGCCGAGGAGAGCTCTGAGGAACTGGCTCAGGCCATGAAGGGCGCGGACATGGTGTTCGTTACCTGTGGTATGGGCGGCGGAACAGGAACCGGTGCGGCTCCCGTTGTTGCCAAGATTGCAAAAGATATGGGGATTCTGACAGTCGGTGTTGTCACAAAGCCGTTCCGCTTTGAGGCAAAGACACGTATAGCAATGTCTTTGGTATCGAGCGCGAAAACAGTGTCGATACCTTAATTGTGATTCCCAATGACAGGCTGCTTGAGATTGTGGACAGGCGTACCACCATGCCGGATGCGTTAAAGAAGGCGGATGAAGTCCTTCAGCAGGCAGTACAGGGCATTACAGACTTAATCAACGTTCCAGGCCTGATTAACCTGGATTTCGCCGATGTTCAGACCGTTATGACGGACAAGGGCATCGCACATATCGGTATCGGCAAGGCGAAGGGCGACGAGAAGGCTCTCGATGCCGTGAAGCAGGCCGTATCCAGCCCGCTGCTGGAGACCACCATCGAGGGTGCCTCCCACGTTATCATCAATATTTCCGGCGATATCAGCCTGATCGAGGCCAACGAAGCGGCCAGCTACGTTCAGGAGATGGCAGGAGACGAAGCCAACATCATCTTTGGCGCCATGTATGACGAGACGGCTCAGGATGAAGCCAGCATTACCGTTATTGCCACCGGCCTCGATATGGGGAATGAGACTCCTGTCGGCAAGGTCATGACAAGCTTCGGCGGCAGCGCAACCGGCTATACGAGACCGCAGAAACCGGCGGCACAGCAGGCGCAGAACCAGAATCCTAACCCGAATCAGGAAGCTGCGGCAACCGCACCTGCTTACAATCCGAATTATAACCCGAACTACGGCAATCCAAACTATGGAAACCAGGGATACAATCCAAACTACAACAAGCCAAATTATGGCGGACAGGCCGGTGCACCAGGTGCTTCCCAGGGTGCCGGACAGCCTTACAGACCAACCGTAAACAGAGAAGTTCAGATCAATATTCCGGATTTCTTAAAGAACAAGAGATAAGATGCTGTGCTGCGCCGCGTCGTAACACAGGATTGAATAATGGGGGGGGGCTGCAGATGGCCTTAGCAAAGCGCTAGGACTACCTGCAGCACCCCTTGTTTTAAACGGAGGAGATACTTTATGTCGGAAGAAAAGAAAAACCAGGGTGAAGACTGGGAGATGTCGGAAGAGTATTATAAGAGCGGGGAAGGGGAGAAAGAGCTGTCCCTGGAAGATTTTATTACCGAAGAGGATTTACAGACGGATGGGATGAAGCTTCAGTCCAATCACGACGAGCTCTTAAAGAAGACGGCGGAGGATGTGCACCGTGTGATGGAGCTGACTTTGCAGGGAAACAACATCGAGAAGATTTCGGAAATGACAGGGCTGGATAGTCAGTATGTATACAATATCCTGGTCTGCGCGCAGGGCTTCCGCGAGGACGATGAGATCGCGGTGGCTCATCTCGTACTTGGATAAGGTGCTGTGAGCTTTATAATACGACGGAGAAAGAGGGGGAAAGTGCGATGATAAAGAAGATGTGCCCGGTCTGTGACCTTCCTGTAGATGCGGGGAATTACTGTCCGCGCTGCAGAAGGGTGATCAGGAATCCCTATACGCAGAACGTAGATTACTATCTCAATGAGAGACATCCGGAGCATGAGACGGAGTGCGGCTTCCATAATCCATATCTGGAGGCGGATCACCACGGAGAAAGCGGTAATCCTGCCAGCCCGGCTTATGGCAGTTCGGCTGGCCGTCCGGTTCAAGGTGGTCCTGTTCAAGGCGGTACAGCTCCAAATAAGCCTGTTCAGAGTCCTTTTTCGGGCGCAGCTGCTTCCGGTGGAGGACGGACGCCAGGAGCGGCGTCGAAGCAGGGACAGACAAGAGCATCAGAGCAGGCAGGAACGGGCAGTATAAACGGATCATACAGGAATCCTGCAGAAGGTTCCGGGGCGTACCGTACAGCCGCAGGCGGTTATGGAGCGGGAAGCCGTCCGACAGGAAGCGGAAGTATGAAGCCGGAGGGGAAGAAAAGCAACGCAGGAAAAACCGTTCTGATTATGGCTGCTGTCGGCCTTGTCACCATTGCCATGGTTGCCTTTACAAACTTGGAAGGCTACTTAAGCGATTACCTCAAAGGAGCTGCGGAGACGACGGAGGCATATAATTATGATTATGAATCCGACTTTACGATGCTGAATGATGAGGACGTGATAGAAGCGGGCGAACCATGTATGGCTTACTACCATTTTCCGGCGGATGGCGTTTATGTGAGTGAGCAGTTGCTGGCTGCTGTCGAGAGTTCTGACTTTGGCTATAAGCTTGATTCCGACGAACTCTATACGGATAATTACTTATACGACGATACGTCTTATTTTGAAAGCATCAGAAGCCTCTATCTGGAGGATAACCTGAGTGAGACGCGGGACGACGAGTACACAGACCAGTATATCGATGTGAACTATGACACTGCGACCAATGAACTTCATGATTATGCGACCAGACTTTACAGCAGCGAAGCCTCACTGGCCTTTCTGGAGCGTTTCCTGACTGCGACAGAGGAGGGCAGCGGAATTGCGGCGGAAGACCGGAAGGCAGATGAGATTATGGAGGAAGCCAGAGATATTGTGCAGCAGGAGCAGAGCAGCTATATCTATGAAGGGCTGTTTATCATTGAAATTTACAGATATGAGGGGGAAGATGCCCTTTATGTCTATGCATCGTATAATGATCCTGAGTTGGGCTCAGAGTTGTAGGTAAGGGGGCTTGGAGTTGGGAAGATATGGTGTCAGGAATGATATGATATTTTCTGTAAAGCAAAAATGAAAATGTCCTGAAAAAAGTGCATTATTAGCACCGGCGCCGCCGGTGCTTTTTTCTGTTTTAATAGCGATTGGCAGAGAGCTCCATTTCGATCCGATGTGGCTGTTTTTGAGCAAACCTTATAAACGTGCTGCGTCTCCATGGATGGCTCATAGGGGGAATATAGCGTTTCTTTGGTTTTTCCCTGGGGATTTCAGGTGCAAATGCCCGGGAGGTTTTCTCGTACTCGGGGACTTCTTCCAGCACCAGCACGGTATTCTCGTTGACAATGCAGAACAGCTGCCCATCAAATGCCTGGATTACCATAACCTTTGTCCCTTTCAGGTAATGTACCTGCCTTCCACTTTTATCTAACATACGATAATGGGTTTTATCCTTTTGAATGCAATGGCCGGCATCCACCACCCGTTCGGTGAGAATGGCAAGGGTCAGGTTGATTTTTTCCTGATCGGGTTGCTTTTCAAAGACAGATTTGATACCATTAAGGGGAAGAGCAAACTCAGCGTTATATTTGGCGATATAGGAACGAAGAAATTCGTTAGCTGCGTTGATCTCTGTAATGCCTGCCAGTCGTAACTCGACTGGCAGTCTTGATTGTAAGGTCTTAAACATACGCTCCACACGCGATTTTGCCTGTGGAATACTGCTGCATTCCAGCTCTACACCGAATTGCTTACAGGAATAAGCAAACTGCGTGTAGGTATCCTCTGCCAGTTCGGTACGGTTCTTCTGCCTGTATTCAAAAACGGTTCTGCGGTCTGTGAAAAAGCCATAAGGAATGCCATACGCAGTGAGTATCTGATGAAACAGGTGGTAGTAGGCATTCAGGGTTTCCTGTGTATCAAAATACGCAGCTGTAATCCGGCCGGTGCAGTCATCTACAGCGATGTGGAGATGTGTGACAGAACCACCGAACCATTCATGAGGAGAAGCATCCATCTGTTCCTGTTCGCCAAAGAAAGCCTTCCGTGGTTTTCGTGTATGTGCATCTTCCACAGCAACGAGATTTTTTTGGATTTCGACGGCTTCTTTGTGGGAAGCCGTCTTTTGTACCGCCTTTAAATGAGCAGAAATACGTTTCTGCTTTGCTTTTGTAACCATAGGGGATAAGATGTAATGTTCTTCCAATATCGATTGAATTGTGGTTGTAGAAACAAGAATGCCTTCCCGCTCCGCAAGCAGCTGCGTAAAATGAGTAAAATTGGCATCAAAGTATTGTTCCTGATAAAGAGAGACGATACGTTTTCTGATATCCTCAGAGAGAGCTGTGGCTGGTTTGCGCCCCCTGTTGCCATGAACAAAGAAAGCTTTTCCCTGTTCTTTATATCCTTTCATCATACGGTTAATCTGCCGTCTGGAAACAGACAGTTTCAGAGCGGCGTTATCCTTATTCCCGCTGGTTTCCACAAGTTTCTTAATAATCTCGTATTTTTCCTGTTCCTTCATCCGAAGTTTAATCTCCTTAATTGTCCTGAACCTCCTGCGTTATAAGCTGTGAGGTTATTATAATACAATTTGAGGACATTTTCATTTGTGGTTACTTAGGACATTATCATATTTGGTTTATAGGTGTCAGGAATGATATGATATTCTTGAGTTTCCGCAAATTGTAATTGAAAAATGAATATAGTAATCAAAGGTGCCAATCTGCCGTTTTTTGAAATGCTGGCGAGTGGCAGAATAATGAGTAGAGGCACTTTAACAAGCCCCGCCGGAACCGGACTTTGGGAGATTTATTCTTTTATCTATTTAAGCGGTCAGCTTAAGGCTGAGTTGACGGTATGCAGGACGTTTTGTCCTGAACCAGAGTCTGACGCCCTCTTTTGCATACGACAGTATGCCGGAGATCCCTTTTGCCAGCCGATAATAGCAGAAATGCACTTTTTCTTTCACCGGATCTGCTGTCTTTATAATGGAAACCTTAAGGGCATTCGTCTCTGATTTCATGGTGATCTGTGCAAGGAATGCCATGCATAAGGTAATATAAAAATTTAATGCGTTTATGGCTTTGAGTTTTCTTACCCTGAAATTTTCAAACTGGAACATCTGTTTTTTACACCGGAAATATTCTTCGATCCGCCACCTGGAAAAGTATTGCTTTGCTACAGCGATCACATCCTCTTTTGAACGGATTGGTTTATTTGTGGCAAGCATCATAGGATGCTCTGTGATACCATAAACCAGCACCAGATAAATGTCCTTTCTGGAGGCGGTGATCTGTACCTTCACATGGGAAAGATAAGCTTCGTGTTCTTTTCCTTTATAAAATAGAGGGAGTTTTACTTTTCCTTTCCTACGGTTACGCAGCTCCGTTGCAAAAGTCCATTTATTATGGTAGAGCAGCTTACGTTTGGCAGTAAGGCGTATGACATAGTCCTGTCCCATGGAATCCAGCTTGAGAAACATCTTGTTATCATCATAGCCACGGTCCATGACAAAAGTCGCTTTTCCAAACAGGGAATTGGCCCGCTCCATAGCGGAGAATGTGACATCGTTAATGGAGGTAAAGTTTTTTTCACTGGAAGAATGGATCTCGGAAAAGAGACTAAGCGGATGATTGTTGTTGGTAAGGACCGTGGCTTCGGTAACATGATAGCCCTTTTTATAGAGATTTTTTGTGGCAGTGCTTTCGGAACCATCACGTACCCATCCAAGCGATTCAAATTTGTAACCATCAGGCTTGACAACATCACTGTCGTCGATATGGATAACGGGCTGAGCAGGACACCATTTTTTAACCTGTGTGAGGTAAGCTTTCAGAGCTTCCCGGGGAGTCCCCTTGGCAAGATGGTGTGAAAGGCGGTCAACAATGTTGATTTTTTTGGAAGTTTCATGGAGCTGGTCAACAATATCCGTAAGTAGGCAGCTTTTGGAAGCGAGGATACCATAATTCATTTCAGCAATAAATTTGCGTTCCGGTTTAGGAAGCTTTCTTGAAAAATTATTTGAAAAAGTTAAAATTTCCCGTTTCATTTGGTAAGTATTTGATGTAAAATAAGCCATAAGGAATCCCCTTTCTTTTTGTTTAGTAAGATTTTTGTTTGGTAGCTTAATTTTACATCAAAAAGGGATAGGATTCCTTATATTTTGGGCATTTTTTTAAAGTTGTATATAAGTATAAACAGTAATGGTGCTTCTGTGGACAGAACTGCGGAAACTCGAGTATGATATTTTCTTGACAATGTAACCGGATTGTGATATAGTATCATCAATCGTAAGAGGGAGTAGCTTCCAGCCCCGGGGCTGGATAAGATTGCGTCAGAACGATAAAGGAACCTTTATCCGCATACTTATGAAATGTGCAAGACTTTTATTGATAACCAGATGGCTGTCAGTAAAGGTCTTTTTTTATTACATAGGAAAGCTTGCTTTATGGGACTTCATAGTCTGCATAAAGGAAACGCGGCCGCGTTTTCCATGCCCTTTACGAGAGAAACCAGAAAAACGACAGAAAGAAAGGCGGAGAAAATATGGAAACATTTGATCACAGTAAGAAACCAAAGTTGAATAAGATAACAGGTCTGCTCAAGAAATTAGGAGTGATAGCGGTCTTGGTGATAGCGATTCCTGTCATAGGGATTGGCTCTGTTTATAACATTCAGGAACAGGAGCAGGCGGTGCTGACAACCCTCGGATCGGCGAAGACGGTTGCGGAGCCCGGGCTGCATTTTAAGATTCCGTTTATCCAGCGGGTACAGAAGGTGAATACCACCATACAGGGGGTGGCGATCGGTTACGATCCTTCGGATAACCAGTCGGAGGAAGCGGACTCTCTGATGATTACCAGTGATTACAATTTTGTAAATGTGGACTTCTTCGTGGAGTATAAGGTGGTGGATCCGGTGAAGGCTGTGTATGCGTCTCAGGACCCCTTCACCATTTTGCAGAATATCAGCAGAAGCTGTATCCGTACCGTCATCGGAAGCTACGATGTGGATTCGGTGCTGACGACCGGGAAAAATGAGATACAGTCCAGGGTGAAAGAGATGGTTATGAATAAGCTGGAACAGCATGACGTGGGACTTTCCGTGGTGAACGTCACGATCCAGGATTCCGAACCGCCGACAGCGGAGGTGATGGAGGCGTTTAAGGCCGTGGAGACCGCCAAACAGGACAAGGAAACGGCGATCAACAATGCAAACAAGTACCGTAATGAAAAGCTTCCGGAGGCTACGGCACAGACGGATAAGATTCTGCAGGAGGCAGAGTCTTCAAAGGTGCAGCGAGTCAACGAGGCTAACGCGGAGGTGGCGAAGTTCAATGCCATGTACGAGGAATACAGCAAAAATCCGGAAGTGACAAGAAAGCGTATGTTCTATGAGGCTATGGAGGACGTGCTGCCGGGAATGAAGGTGATCATCGACGGTACCGGCAAGACGGATACGATCCTGCCCTTAGACAGCTTTACGGGCGCAGCGGGAGCTGCAGCGTCCCAGGATGCAGGAAATAACGCGACGGGACAGAATTCGCTGGGAAATAGTACAGGAGAGCGTACAGGAAATGATGGAAAAAGCGGCATGAAGCAGGGCGGATCGGGAACTCAGAGCACAGGAAGCCAGACAGATCATGGGGCAGAGGAGGCAGCAGAATGAAAAAAACATTGAAAAAAGTGACTGGAACTATTGCAGGACTGGCCGTCATTATAGTATTATTAGGTTCAGTTGTAGTAACGAATGAAAATGAGTATAAGCTGATCCGGCAGTTCGGCCGGGTGGAGCGGATCATCGATACCGCGGGAGTTACACTGAAGCTTCCATTTATTCAGACAGCGGACACGCTGCCGAAGCAGATCCTCTTGTACGATCTGGCGGCGTCTGACGTGATTACCATGGATAAGAAGACCATGTTAAGTGACAGCTATGTGCTGTGGCGCATTACGGATCCGCTCAAGTTTGCGCAGACGCTGAATTCTTCCGTAGCGAACACGGAGGGGAGAATCGATACCGTGGTTTATAATTCCGTTAAAAATGTGATCAGCAGCATGAGCCAGAATGAGGTAATCAGCGGCCGGGATGGAGAACTGTCCCAGGCCATTATGACAAACGTCGGCGACAGCATGGCTGAATACGGAATCCAGCTTCTGGCCGTAGAGACAAAGCGGCTGGACCTGCCTGCCGATAATAAGGCGGCGGTTTATGAGCGTATGATTTCAGAGCGCGACAAGATCGCAGCGACCTATACCGCAGAAGGCCAGGCTGAGGCTCAGAAGATCAGAAATACAACAGACCGCGAAATCGCCATCAGCATTTCCGATGCGAAAGCACAGGCGGCGGCCATTACGGCGGATGGTGAGGCCGAGTACATGAGAATTATGGCGGAGGCGTACCGCGATCCGCAGAGGCTGATTTTATTCCTACACCAGGTCGCTGGAAGCGGCGCGGGCCTCTCTAAAGGGAGACAGCAATACGCTGATTCTGCCCGCAGATTCGCCGATCGCCCGGATTTTTATGGGGCAGTAAGGGCGGATATTACGAAAGACAGGAGATTTACGATATGAAGATCAAAGACATACTGGGGCAGGGAAAGCCCACGTTATCCTTCGAGGTGTTTCCTCCGAAGACGGAAGATAAGTACGAGTCCGTAGAAAAGGCGGCGGCTGAGATTGCAAAGCTGAATCCGGCCTTTATGAGTGTGACGTACGGAGCAGGAGGCGGTACGAGCCAGTATACGGTGGACATCGCCTCCACCCTGCATCATGAGTACCAGGTGACGGCGCTGGCCCACCTTACGTGTGTCTCCTCCACAAGAGAAAAGGTGCACCAGGTGTTGGAAGAGTTAAAGACCGCGGGAATTGAGAATGTCCTTGCTCTGCGCGGTGATATCCCGAAGGAAGGGCCTGTGGCATCGGATTACCGTTTTGCCTCGGAGCTGATCCGGGAGATCAAGGCCTGCGGCGATTTCTGCATCGGAGCGGCCTGTTATCCGGAGGGCCATGTGGAATCGGTGAGCAAAACCATCGACATGGACTATCTGAAGCAGAAGGTGGAAGCCGGATGTGACTTTGTGACTACCCAGATGTTCTTTGACAATAATATCTTATATAATTATCTGTACCGGATCCGGGAGAAAGGGATTACGGTGCCTGTCGTGGCTGGAATTATGCCGGTGACGAATGTAAAGCAGATCACCCGCAGCTGCCAGCTCTCAGGAACGTATTTGCCGTCACGGTTTAAAGCGATTGTGGACCGGTTCGGAGATAATCCGGCGGCCATGAAACAGGCGGGGATCGCCTATGCCACGGAGCAGATTATCGATCTCATTGCCAATGGAGTGGACGCGATTCACGTGTATTCCATGAATAAGCCGGATGTGGCGGCAAAAATAAAGGAGAACCTGTCGGAAATTCTGTAATGGATTTAAAGCGGGTCCCGGTGAGAAGTGGAGTGATATGCATGGAAATTAACCGGAGAGAGATTCGAAGGTATCTGGGATATGGCAGACAGGAAGCGGATGAAAAGGTTTCGAAGCTGATTGAAGAATGTGTGGAGGAGCTGGAGGCCGCGGCGTCGCCGAAAAGCATATACAGAGTATACCCTTTCGTGCCTTTGCCGGAGGAAGAGCTGGATTTTACGGTGTTTCGGACGAAGAGCCGGAGCCTCAGCCGTAATCTGAAGGACTGCGAACAGGTCATTTTATTTGCCGCTACCCTTGGAACAGAGGCAGATTCCCTGATCCGTAAGTATACAAAGCTCCAGATGAGCAAGGCAGTGACCATGCAGGCCGCAGCCACCGCAATGATTGAATCGTACTGTGACGAGGTGAATACGGCACTGAAAGAGTCCTTTGAGAAAAAAGGGCTCTATCTGCGGCCCAGGTTCAGCCCCGGATACGGAGATTTTCCCCTGGAATGCCAGAGGGATATCACCTCCGTTTTAGAGACGGCCAAGAGGATCGGAATTATGCTTACAGATAGCCTTTTGATGACTCCTTCCAAATCCGTGACCGCGGTGATGGGAGTGAGCCCGAAGCCTCACCGCTGTGAGGTGAGGGGATGTGAATTATGTTCGAAAACAGACTGCGCGTACAGGAGAGGATAAGGGATATGACAGAGTTAATGGAAGAAATCAGGAAGAGAATCGTATTTTTCGACGGCGGCACGGGAAGCCTTCTGCAGGCCAATGGACTGAAGCCGGGAGAGCTGCCGGAGACGTGGAATATCCTTCATCCGGAGATTGTGACAAAGCTGCATTACGATTATCTGGAGGCGGGAGCCGACATTATCAAGACGAATACCTTTGGAGCCAACGGGCTGAAATTTAACGATTCCAGTGAATATGGGCTGGACGGGATTGTGACAGCAGCCATGGAAAATGCGAAGAATGCTGTCGGGAAAGCCGGAAAAAAGTGCTTTATCGCTCTTGATATCGGACCTACGGGAAAGCTTTTGAAGCCGCTTGGTGATTTGGGGTTCGAGGAGGCGTACGGGCTGTTCTCTGATGTCGTTAAAATCGGTGCGCGCGAGGGCGCTGATCTTGTTTTGATAGAAACTATGAGCGACAGCTATGAGGTAAAGGCGGCCGTTCTGGCTGCTAAGGAAAACTGTGATCTTCCTGTCTTCGCTACGATGATTTTTGACAGCAGGGGCAAGCTTCTAACGGGAGGAACCGTGGAATCCACAGTGGCGCTGCTGGAGGGCCTGGGCGTGGACGCTCTGGGAATCAATTGTGGTCTGGGGCCGGTTCAGATGAAGGGGATCCTGGCGGACATCATGAAGGCTGCCTCAGTTCCGGTCATTGTAAATCCAAACGCCGGACTTCCGAGGAGCGAAGGCGGAAAGACGGTCTATGATATCGATGCGGATGAGTTTGCCAGGACCATGAGAGAGATCGTGGAGATGGGAGCCTGTGTCGTGGGCGGCTGCTGCGGAACAACTCCGGAGCATATAAAAAAGACCATTGAACTCTGTAAGGACCACCCGGCCCGCATGCCGGAGAAAAAGGACTATACCGTAATTTCTTCCTATGCGCAGGCGGTCGTTATCGATCAGAATCCCGTGCTGATCGGCGAACGCATCAATCCGACGGGAAAATCGAAGTTTAAACAGGCGCTCCGGGACCACAATCTGGAGTATATTCTGCGCGAGGGTGTCACTCAGCAGGATAACGGAGCACATGTGCTGGATGTGAATGTGGGCCTGCCAGAGATCGATGAGGCGGCGATGATGGAGGAAGTGGTGAGGGAGCTGCAGAGCATTATCGATCTTCCTCTCCAGATCGATACCTCCAATATCCAGGCCATGGAGCGGGCGCTGCGTGCCTACAACGGCAAGCCGTTACTTAACTCCGTCAATGGAAAGCAGGAAGTGATGGAGGCGGTATTTCCTCTGGTGAAGCGGTATGGCGGCGTTGTGGTTGCATTGGCGCTTGACGAAGACGGAATTCCAGAGACAGCCGACGGGCGTCTGAGAGTGGCGGAAAAGATCTATGCGAAGGCGGCAGAATATGGGATTGAGAAAAAAGATATCATCATCGATGCACTCTGTATGACGGTCAGCTCAGACAGCAAAGGGGCGATTACTACACTGGAAACAGTCAGGAGGGTGCGGGATGAACTGGGAGGAAAGACGATCCTGGGTGTCTCCAACATTTCCTTCGGCCTTCCCCAGCGTGAGATTGTCAATGCGGCATTTTTCACCATGGCGCTGCAGAATGGGCTGAATGCAGCGATTATCAACCCGAATTCCGAGGCCATGATGCGTTCCTATTACAGCTTCCGGGTGCTTGCTGATTTAGACCCCCAGTGCAGCGAATATATCAGCGTCTACAGCGGTCAGGTGGCCACACTGGGCCAGACCGTGCGTCAGGGCGGCGGTTCCGGCAAATCGGATGGAAGTGGAACGGCGATGTCTGCCTCTCTTGCAGAGAGCATTGAGAGAGGATTGAAGGAGAGTGCACATCAGGCGGTTACGGAGCTCTTAAAGACGTTAGAGCCTCTTGTTATCATAAATGAGGAGATGATTCCGGCTTTAGACCGTGTCGGGAAAGGATTTGAGAAGGGCACGGTTTTCCTCCCCCAGCTTTTGATGAGTGCGGAAGCGGCTAAAGCAGCTTTTGAAGTCATTAAGGAGCAGCTGGCGAAGTCGGGCAGGGAAGAGGAAAAGAAGGGGAAGATCATTCTGGCGACAGTCAAGGGCGATATTCATGACATTGGAAAGAACATTGTCAAGGTGCTTCTGGAGAACTATGGCTATGATGTCATTGATTTAGGTAAGGACGTGCCTCCGGAGCTGGTGGTGGAGACCGCCGTAGAGCAGGAAGTGAAGCTGGTAGGACTCAGCGCACTGATGACGACTACGGTTCCGAGTATGGAAGAGACCATAAGGCAGCTGCAGAAAGCGGCTCCTGAAACAAAGGTGATGGTGGGAGGCGCCGTACTGACGGAGGATTATGCAAAGACGATCGGGGCAGACCGGTATTGCAGGGATGCGATGGCTTCGGTGAATTATGCGGAGAGTTTGTTTTCGGTTGAATGAATGGTTGACGGTAGTGGAGTGTGTTTTTAACAGCAAAAAAGAACAATTGTTTTTTTATAACAGTTGTTCTTTTTTGTTACTGCTAATATTATAATTTCAATCCTCGATTCTCTATTTTAATAGAAAAATCGCCATATATTAGTTTATCATAAAAGTCGGAAGAAAACAAAATCTCTATAAAATTAGTAGTAAATATATAAAAACATGTACTTGTAAAATATTACTATTAGTATTATAATTAAATTATGAAAAATATACAAATGATGAAGGGAGAATATCATGAATGAAAAAGAAAGTGACAATAGAAAGTTAAAAGTTGTAGAAAATATTAGAGAAAATTATCAGTCACTTGAAGGGATGATTTCAAAACAACTTTTTATGGGAAATGAATTGCACGGCCCTACGACAGGATCTTTTCGAGAAGAAATTTGGGCAGGGTTATTTGGACAGATTTTGCCTAAGAAGTTTGTAATTGAGCAATCCGCTTTTATTATTGATTCTGAAGAGGGAATATCCAAAGAAATAGATTTGGTAATTATGGATGAAATGTATACACCGTACATATTTCGATACGGAAAATTGAAGTTTATACCAATTGAAGCGGTTGCGGCAGTAGTTGAATGTAAAAGCCAAAGCATAGATGAACGTTCAGTCAAAGAGTGGGGAGCTGAAATAAAAAAATTGCGCACTGCAAAAGAATCCGTTGCCCGTTTAGCTAATATGATTACAAAGGGTCCTACAGGTACCCAGTTGTCAACGAGACCGATTAGAATATTGTGTGCTTTGGATCAGAATATTTCGGCTGAGATAAAAGAAATTTTTGATTTTGTTTTGCTGGCTGCAAATAAAAATTTAGAAAAAACATACATAAAGGTGCTTTCCAATACAGCGTTTACCAATTTGTATGAATGGTTTAAAGCATTGAATTTTTATGAAGTTAATGAAGCGGATATGGAGGAACATATAGATAAAAGCAGAAGTAGAATTGACAAAGCTGAGCTGGAAAAAATAAAGATGGATGAGTATCAGGTACTGGATAAAGAAAGCAGGCCAATATCACTTATGACTTTCAATTTTCAGTTGAATCAGCTTTTAATGTTGATTAATAACCCTATGCTTTTTCCCCATCGCGCATATGTAAAATTATTTAGTAAAGATTAGGGAGGAAAACAATGGCAGTTCGAATTGTTACACTATCCATAGACAAGGTTCAAACATTTTTGTTTGATACAATTAGCGAACATACGCAAAAGAGTCAAATGAACAGCGGCACGTTGCAAAATATTATATCTTCTTCGAGAATCATATCTGAAGATTTATTTCGGATGATTGGAGTAGAAGGAAATGATGGATTCTTTTCAGGTATGGTGAAGGAGATACTATTAAAGTGTTCCGGTGTCTGTATTTTTTCGACGGATCTAGAGGAAAGACAAATAAAAGAATCTTTGAGAAAAATCTTTGAGTTCTATTATAGGGAATATGACGGTAAACTTTTTATAAAATATTTGTGCTTTGAAACTGAAGTGGCATCTGATACTGATAAATTGCAGGTGATTAGAAAGTGTAAGAAACGGTTAAAAAGTAAGAGTTGTCTGAATGAAGTAATAAGAGAAAATCGGCAAATAATCTTTGAACCTCAATACAGTGCAGATAAGAGAGTATGGACTGATGAAAAAAAATATCCGATGTTTGAAGAAACTATCAACAAACTTTATTCCAAAGTACTGACAGATAATGAACGTTATTTTCGTATTGCTGTTATCAAAGCGGACCTGGACGGAATGGGGCAATTATTTGAAGGAATAAACAGTTTTGAGCAGTATAAAAGAATCAGCGAAATCCTTTCCAAGTATATATGTTTGGATTCTTTAGCAGCGACAACAGAAGCATTTAAGAAAACAGATGATGATTTTAAATTATATCCGCTTTATATTGCTGGAGATGATATTTTATTTGCGGTGCCAGCCTCTTATATCGTTACCGGTGTTAATTTGTGTAAAGTCATCTTGAGAGAAATAAATGATGAATTAGAAATAGAGGCAGATTATGAGGAAAAATTTACAATATCAATGAGCATTGGAATTGAGTTCACTATCAATAGAGAACCGATTCGATATTATTATGAACGTGTACAGAGGCAGTTGGAGTGTGCGAAAATAACAGATTCTGAAGGCTTGAAAAGCATGCAGCCGCATATTCGGATCTGTATGAATCAATACGTGTTTTTTGATTGTATTGACAAAGATGCTAAACCACAGTCGTGGTCTCACTTTATTCATGATCTTAAAATTCTAAAAAGTGCGGAGTCAGAAGGATTTAAAGTTCATCACTTTATGTATGGATTATTAAGTAAAATCACAGATCCAGCTGTAAGAGAACATAAACTGAAATACAGCAATGCAGTTTTTTATCATTTGATACCGTCTTACTTTGAAAGTAAGTCAAAATTGGGGGAGGGTGAGTTATTACTCATTGATCTGTTGCTTAAGCAGGTGGTAGAAAAAAAAGGGAGAAGTTCGGTTATAAAATTTTATGATAAAGATGGCAGAGTAAAAGAAAAATTCGAACAGTATATAAGATTACTGCTACTTTTTTCTGACGAACGTTTTCATCTGACGGATCATATCCCTGATTACGATGTGAGCAACTTTGACATTCAAAAAAAGAATATTAGAACTAATGTATTTAACAGGGTATTACGATATCTGTATCAGGAGAGTCTTTTCAATTCTGTAACAAGTGGGGCGGTTGATTCTGATCAAATCAAAAAAATGCGGGATTTATTTGTGATTGATACGAAATATAAGAATCAATCAGGAAAAGATGTACAAGTATATCAGACATTGCGTTTATCGAAATCATTGCTTCATCAGATGAAAAGTTTAGGAGCAGATCCAGATTTGGATGCAAAATTGATTCAGTTAAATGTTTTAAAAACTAAGGAAAAATATGAGGTGTCAGTGGAAACACGTAAGGCTGGCTGCAAGCCGCCTCCATCGTTATATTTTGATGAAAAGCGTTTTTTAGATATAGCAAAATCAACAAATTTGTGGAAAGAAGATTATATTGATACGCTGTTGATTTTTAATGCTCTTAATGATCAATTAATAAAGTACAAGATTCTATATCCTACAACAAAAAATAAAAAGGACGGAGGAGTAACAAAGCATGGAAAGAATAGATATAAGAATAACGACAAAAACAAACCTGTTTATCGGTGATACACCATCGACGTTTGAGATTGGAGGTATCGATGCGGCAACAAAGATAAATTATCAGGGGTTACCGGTAATTCCAGCATCTTCTTTTAAAGGAGTTTTAAAAAGAATTATACGTGATATGGCAGCGGCTGATAATCAGCAGGCTAAAAAAATAGAAGATGCATATAGAGCGTATTTGAATAAGCTATGGCAGGAAAATGATAAGCGTATTAAAAAAATGAGTGAGAATGTGGAAGAAGAACGATTGAACAGAATGGCTGAACGTTTTAGGGTGGTGATAGAAAATGCTTCTGTCGAATATATTTTTGGTATTATGGGATTTAATGATACACCAAAATTAATTTTCGGTGATTTTCTTCCAGCAGAAAAGGAGGCACAGGAAAACTATTTTTCTATAGATTCTAAAAATGCTATTATGGATTCTGCAGTAGATAATGGCTTAAGATCTCTTCCGCGTGTTTATAAAACCGTCAGACCAGAGATTGCTTTCTGCGGAAATATTTTGCTGTATCGCATGGAACTCCTGGAAATGGATGGCATTGAAGAATTTATTAAAAGTGCGGTATTAGAATTTAACGATGGGATATATCGGTTGGGCAATTCAGGAAGTCGTGGTTATGGAAGGATAGAGACGGTGATCGTTTAGGGGGAATATAAAGTATGGCAGATATAGAAGTATATAGAGTGAAGATGGATTTATCAGGGGAACTTACTCAGATTCCAGATTCGCAGAAGCTTTTTGGTGCTTTGATTTATATGTATGCGGAATATACAAATGATGATACAGCTTCTGGCTTCGTTTCAAAAATAAAGGAAAAAAAGATTTATTTTGCGCTGTCTGATTTGCTTCCAGACAATTATTTGCCAATTCCTCAGACATTTTTGTTGGATGAACTGGCGATAAGCAGGGGAAGATTAGATAAAAAAGTATACAAAGCAATGAAAAAACGGCGTTATATCGAAAAAGAACATTTGATGAATCTGGTCCAGAAAAGAGAAGAGGTAGAAAATGCATATCCATATATAGCGATCCAGGATTCCCAGCAGATACATGCGTCTATAGACAGTCTGAACTATGGATTAGCAGGTTTAGACCCCAATGTATATTCGGTTCCGCAGATCAGAGCTGTGAAGATTGAGAAAGCTGGGGAGGAATCAGGGAGTCTGGTAAAGAATTATGAATTTTATCTGGCTATAGAAAAATGTAAAGAGGCATCAGATTTTCTTCGGATTTTACAATTAGCACGACAAAATAAGAGACCTTTTTTTCTGGGGCCACGCGCGTCACAGGGGATGAATATATTTTATATGGGAGAAGTGTTTTTTCAGTCCCAATTCTACCAGCATAATGTTAAACGTTATTTGAATTTAGGGATGTTATTGCCAGACAAAATTGATTATGGAGAATCCAGTTTACATCTGTTTACATCGGAACGGCGTCCTTATAACAAAAAAGAAGGCTGGGATAATTCTTATAAAGGAAAATTCATCAGCTTCATTCAGGCTGGCAGTGTTATTTGTGTAAGAGAAACCATTCGTGAGGTGGGACGGTCCATTTGTAATTCTGAAGACGAGAAAACAATAATTTTTGGAAATTCATTTTTGTATCCGATGGAAGGAGATGCAAGTGATGCATACGAAAAATATTGAGAAATACTGCTGTCGAATAACAACATATTCAACAGTTGCCCTTTCCCCAAGAGGTCAGGCTGGGTATTACGAAGGGATCCATTTTAATCAGGCTGATATTAATAAAGAGGGGGAAGAAAGAAAAATCAGTATCATCTATCCGTTCTACCAGTATGGATGCTATAAGGAGTATAGCCCCGAGCATACACAGTATTATATACCAGGCTCTTCCATAAAAGGTGCTATTGGCTCAAGTGATCTGGGAATAGATGATATGCCAGTGAAGTATAAGGATATCAAATTGAGAAAGCTTTATAAAGTGCAATATGCTTCGGAGACGGGAGAAGCTGCAGAAAATAAGAAGAAGGTTAAATTCGATGAGTTTTTTAAGCAACTGGAAATCGAAATGTTGAATCGGGATGTATCTTTATCTGGTGACGCTTTTTGCAAGGGGGATCCTGAGCCTGTTTTATTGAATGCTAAGTCGAATACAGAACAAAAATTATTGCAGCTTGATAAGAGGCTGAAAGAAATTATTGAAAATGACATTATAGGTACGGAGGGCGACGATACAACTAATACAAAAGGTGTATTATTAGAGGTGAGGGGAAAGATAAAAGAAATGATGTACCAATCTCAAAACTTAGGAAAAAACTCTGCTTTTATATTTTTGGGCGGTTATAAAGGGCTTTTATTATCAAAGGTTTACGGGGATGCGGATCCATTAAATGGAGGTATCTATATTGATCGAGAAAATAATTTACCGCATGGGCTTGTAAAAATTTCATTAGAACGGAGAAGCGATGACTGATCGTCATAAGACTCATTTTTCGCTTAACTATCTGCCTCTTTTGATCCAGCTAAAATGCCATGAAACAGCTTCGCTGCCAGATTATATGGGGTCAACACTTCATGGAATTATGGGGTGGGCGTTACTGCCTCATAAAGATGTATATCAGTATTTATTTGAGAATCGTAGTTTTGGAGGCGCGAAGCAGGATATTATAAATCCTTATATTATTGAACCGCCGGGCTTCCATGGAGTATATAAGGCTGGAGAAGAACTGCGTTTCCAATTTATATTGTTGGGAGATGCCGTGCAGTATTGTGAACCGGTGATAAAAATTCTGGCAGAAACCCGATGGTTTAAGATGGGGGCAGAGAGAAAACTTTTTGAATTGACAGAGATACGACAGGGACAGACCCTTCAACTGATCTGGAAGAACGGTGGGGTGGAATGGAAAAATGCAGTAAGCCAATTAGTGCCAGATACAGCTCAGAAAAATAGTACGTATGGTTCAATCCATTTCCTGACACCATTGAGAATACGACGTAAAGGCAGCTTATTATTAACCGTTGATTTTCCAACAATTATTAGAAACATAACGAGAAGGATGAGCGATTTAACAGAGCGATATGGGGGGTATGTGGATTTTGCGGAAATCGAAGCATTGCAGTACCTCTCCGAAATGGTGCAGGAAGTATCGTCTGGAGTATATTTAAATAATATAGACAGATATTCAACCAGAAGAAATATGAAAATGGATTTAAGCGGATTAATGGGAGCTATGACGTTCCAAGGAGAGTTATCAGTATTCACTCCATGGCTGAATGCGGCCTCTGTCTTACATATAGGCAGAAATGTTACATTTGGATGCGGAAAAATTGATGTGGTGTTTGGAAATATAGAATAATCTAAAAAAACTAATAAATTATCGGGTGCGAACGTCAAGTGATCGTGAAAATGCCTGGAGGTTCGCACCTGAAAATGAAGAAATCGGAGATGAAATTTAATTGTTTTATTAGAAATAAAGTGTTAAAATAGAAATATAGACAATTTTTGGTTAGTTTGTGATAGATTGTGTTGCTGAAATTGTGCAGATTTGCCGTCACCACTGATGCAGTGGTGTGGATTGAAATTCCCGGCCTGATCCCGGACCGGGGTGGGACTTTTGTCACCACTGATGCAGTGGTGTGGATTGAAATGAAAAACTCATATGTCTTTTCAGTCTCTCCCTCATGTCACCACTGATGCAGTGGTGTGGATTGAAATGCCACAATCTGGCTGATCTCCAAAAGATTTTTCGTCACCACTGATGCAGTGGTGTGGATTGAAATTTACAACCATCTGGCGAGATAACGGTAATACGTTGTCACCACTGATGCAGTGGTGTGGATTGAAATGGCGGATATTTTATCATCTGATATAGGATAATCCGTCACCACTGATGCAGTGGTGTGGATTGAAATTCTGGAACCAGTATATGAACTGTTGTTTCCACTGTCACCACTGATGCAGTGGTGTGGATTGAAATTCTCATTGTTGACAATTTGAATCACCTTCCCTCGAGGCCACCACTGATTCAATAGCACAAATATATATACTCTTAAATAAGACAGTAGATATAGTCATATATTCTGGCTGTCGTATCAGTGTAAAAAAGGAGATGTTTCATGTTCCTTGCCCACATAAGCCAAGATCAAACTCGAGAGCAAACGATCGCTGCCCACTGTCATGGTACAGCACATCTTGCCGGTGATTTTGCATCTTCTTTCA
The DNA here is from genome assembly GCF_046966825.1 of Hungatella sp. Taxonomy (NCBI): domain Bacteria; kingdom Bacillati; phylum Bacillota; class Clostridia; order Lachnospirales; family Lachnospiraceae; genus Hungatella; species Hungatella sp. The sequence continues at coordinate 42,678 of NZ_JBKVCZ010000006.1, forward strand.
AGTGTAAGGAATGGGGGTACGGCTGTGGCCTGATCCATGATATCGGAAAATATTCGGAAAAGTTTCAAGAACGTCTTCATGGAGGAAGCATCACGGACCATGCGACGGCAGGCGCCCAGGAATTATATAAAAGAAAAAATATCTATGCAGCCTACTGCATTTCCGGCCATCATTCGGGATTGCTGAATGGCGGGACTCGTGCCGATTGCGCAGGAGAAGCCACTTTTATGGGAAGGATGAAAAAGGGGCTGGAAGATTATCATGCTTACGAAGAAGAAATAGAAATTCCTGATTTTCCGGTCCCGCCCCTGCAGCCTTTGGGGGAATTCGGTTTTACTGCCTCGTTTTTCATTCGTATGCTGTTTTCATGTCTGGTAGATGCTGATTATCTGGATACGGAAGGTTTTATGTCTGAAAATCCGGTGCCTCGCGGAACGTATGATACAATGAGCAGTCTGTTTCAGCGTGTACAGGACTACATAATGCCCTGGCTTACGAATACCGACAGGAATACGGTTAACGGGAGACGAACGGAAATTTTAAAAGCGTGTTTGGAAAAGGGAAAGGAGCCGTCCGGACTCTTTCAATTGACGGTGCCTACTGGCGGAGGCAAGACAGTTTCTTCTCTGGCATTCGCGCTCCATCATGCCATCCGGCATGACAAGCAGCATGTCATTTATGTAATTCCTTATACGAGTATTATTGAGCAGAATGCGGCTATATTTAAGGATATTCTGGGGTGTGAAAATGTTTTGGAGGATCATTGTAATGTGGTATTCGAGAGCGAGGAGGAACTGGTGCGGTCCCAACTGGCTGCTGAAAATTGGGACAAACCGGTGATCGTAACGACCAATGTTCAATTTTTTGAATCCCTGTTTTCAAATAAAACATCAAAATGCAGAAAACTCCATAATATTGCCAACAGCGTTATTATTTTTGATGAGGCGCAGATGCTTCCGGTGAGATACTTGCAGCCATGTATACGGGCAATTACCGAGCTGATTGTCAATTATCGCTGTAGCGCCGTGCTGTGCACCGCAACTCAGCCTTCTTTGCAGCCGTTTTTCCCGGGTACAATGAAATGCGAAGAAATATGCCCGGATGTAAAGGGACAGTATGAGTTTTTTAGAAGGACCGACATTCAGGAAATAGGGAAAATATCGGAAGAACAGTTAGTCGCTTTATTAAAGCAGGAAACCCAGGTGCTGTGTATTTTAAACAGTAGACGGCAGGTACAGAAAATTTACGAGGCGGTAAAGGAAGAGGGGACGTATCATTTGTCTACTCTGATGTATCCGGAGCATCGAAAGAGGCTGCTTCGGGAGATAAGGGATCGCCTGAAAGAGGGAAAAACGTGCAGGCTGATTGCGACCAGCCTTGTTGAAGCAGGAGTTGATTTTGATTTTCAAATGGTGTACAGGGAGCTGGCAGGAATTGATTCTGTTATACAAGCAGCCGGAAGATGTAATCGTGAAGGAAAAAGGAGGAAGGATGACTGCCATACTTTAGTATTTACCCTGGAGAAATCAGCGGATATCCATCTTCCGCCGGAATTAAAACAGCCCATTGTGGCTGCTGAACAGACTGCAGAAAAATATGTGGACATTGCGTCACTGGAGGCAATTCAAGAATATTTCAAACGCCTCTATTATTATAAAGGGGAAAAGGGGTTAGACGTAAAAGGGATTGTGGAGCAACTGGAAAAGGGCGGCCGTTCCCTTTTATTTCCATTTGTAGATATTGCAGTTGAGTTTTCATTAATTGAAGAGGGCAACACAAAGACGATTCTGATCGATCAGGAATTTAAGGCCCAGGAGATTGTACAGCGAATACGCTGGGGGGAACACTCCCGTCAGCTTGTCCGGGAAGCGGGACATTACAGCATTCATATATTTGAAAAAGATTTTGAAAATTTAAATGGCGCAGGTAAACTGGAGGCACTGGATTTGAAATTCTATCGTTTGAGAAATCCGGAGCAGTATACCGATGAAATGGGATTGATTTTGAATGCAGAAAGAGGGGAGGCGGTCTTTTTATAATTATTATAGAAAGATGATGATTGGAAGGAGGAAAAACATGAGCCGTGGTGTACGGGTGCGGGTATGGGGGGATTTGGCCCTCTTTTCCCGGCCGGAGATGAAAGTAGAACGATGCAGTTACGATGTGATCACGCCCTCGGCGGCGAGGGGAATGCTGGAGGCGGTCTACTGGCATCCCGGTATGAAATGGGTGATTGATAAAATTTATGTGAGAAAGCCAATCCAGTTTACCAGCATACGCCGAAATGAGGTGAAAAGCAAGGCCTTAGCCAGCAGTGTTTTAAATGTTATGAATGGAGGAAATAAACCGCTGTTTATCAGCTGCCGTCAGGAAATTGTACAGAGGGCGGCAATTCTTCTTAAGGATGTGGATTATGTAATCGAAGCACATTTTGACATGACGGATCATGCGAGCGACTGCGATAACCCGGGGAAGTTTAAAGACATTATTATGCGAAGGCTGAGACGGGGAGAGTGTTACCATACGCCATACTTCGGCTGCCGGGAATTTCCTGCCAAATTTGAACTCTACGAGGACGACGATGTAACGACGGAATATAAAGGTATGGAAAGGGAACTGGGCTATATGTTCTACGATTTTGATTATTCCAATCCGGAAGATATACAGCCTTTATTTTTCCGCGCTGTCTTAAAGGATGGAGTTTTAGATGTCCGGGATCAGGAGGTGGTACGATGATCCTGCAGTCTTTGGTAACATACTATGAGAGTTTGGAACGAAAGGGGAAAATAACCAGTCCGGGCTGGTGTTCGGCAAAGATCTCTTTCGCTTTGGAACTTTCAGAAGCTGGGGAACTGCTCCGCATCATTCCTTTGAAAGAGTCAGTCTTAAGGGGGAAGAAGACCGCTTTAGTGCCAACGATCAGGAAGGTTCCGCAGATGGTGGCTCGTTCCTCCGGCGTATCGGCCAATTTTCTTTGTGATAATTCCAGTTATCTGCTCGGTATCGATAATAAAGGAAAGCCGGAGCGCTCTGTGGAGTGTTTTGAGGCGGCAAAGGAGAAACATCTGGAAATCCTGAAAGAAACGGGCGGCAAAGCAGCCAGAGCGGTGGTTCTGTATTTTAAAACCTGAAGCCTGAAAAGCCATGGAACATACTGCCCTGTCGGAGGGGTTGGAAGAGATTACGGCAGGTGGAAATTTAATTTTCTTTATCGGGGACGAGTTCGCCCAGGATGACCCCGCTGTTAAAGCAGCCTGGGAAACCTACAGTCAAAAGCCAGGAGACGGCGTGGAAGGGACATGCCTCGTGACCGGGAAACGGGCAGAAATTGCGAGAATTCATGGAACGATTAAAGGCGTACCGGGTGCTCAGTCCAGCGGGGCTGCATTGGTATCGTTTAATGCGCCGGCCTTTGAATCGTATGGAAAAGAGCAGAGCTATAATGCGCCGGTCAGCACTTATGCCGCCTATGCATACACGACTGCACTAAACTATCTTTTGGCGGACAGAGACCATATGACCATGATTGGTGATACGGCGATTGTTTATTGGTCGGAAGATGGGGAAGAGGTGTATAACCGGACATTTTCCTTTATGATGGAGCCAACGGCAGATAATCAGGAGATAGTGGACGGTGTTTTTAAAAATTTGGCGGCAGGTAAGGCAGTAGATGAAAACGGTACTCAGGAAAGTCTTTCATTGGATCAGAAATTCTATATTTTGGGCCTGTCTCCCAATGCAGCAAGACTGTCTGTGCGGTTTTTCTATCAGGATAGCTTTGGAAATATTCTGCGCCATGTGAAAGAACATTACGATCGTCTGCGCATTGTGAGACCATCAGGTGATCATATGGAGTATCTGGGGGTATGGAGATTATTGTCTGAGACGGTGAACAAGAAGTCTAAGGATAAGAAACCGGCTCCCAATATGGCGGGAAGTCTGTATCGGGCGATTATTTCGGGGAGCAATTATCCGGAAAGCATGCACCAGGCGGTCCTTGGAAGAATACGGTCAGAGCAGGATGACAGTGACAGCCGCATTTACAAAATTACGCGAGGCAGAGCTGCCATAATTAAGGCGTATCTGTTAAAAAACAGAGGCTGCAGCGAGGAGGAAATTACTATGGAAATGAATGAAAACAGCAATGATGTTGCGTACATACTGGGGCAGGAATTTGCTGTGCTGGAAGCCATACAGGAGGATGCAAATCCGGGGATTAATGCGACCATAAAAGACCGCTATTTCAATTCAGCATGTGCAACACCCTCATCAATCTTTCCAATTCTGTTTAAACTGAAAAACAGCCACTTGCGGAAGATGAACAATAAAGGCAGGGAAATTTATTATGAAAAAATGCTTGGGGCCCTTCAAAGCAAGATAACGGAAGTGCCAAAACGGCTGAATTTAGATGCTCAGGACAGATTTATTCTGGGGTATTATCATCAGACTCAGAAGAGATATGAGAAAAAATCAAAGGAGGAAGCGTAAGATGGCAGATGTTATCAAAAACAGGTATGAGTTTGTAATCTTGTTTGATGTGGAAAATGGAAACCCCAATGGTGACCCTGATGCAGGAAATCTTCCCAGAATTGATCCGGAAAGTGGTTATGGAATCGTGACGGATGTCTGTATAAAACGTAAGATACGCAATTACGTGGAAACGGTGAAGGAGGACAGCGAGGGGTATAAAATATACATCAAAGAAGATGTACCGTTAAACAGAAGCGATAGCACCGCTTATGATTACCTGGGGACTGATGATAAGGGCATAAAAGATTTAAAGAAAAAAGATCCGGAGGTAGACCGTAAGATTCGTGATTTCATGTGTCGTAATTTTTTCGATATTCGTACGTTTGGTGCAGTGATGACGACCTTTGTAAAGGCTGCATTAAACTGTGGACAGGTTCGGGGACCAGTCCAGCTTGGATTTTCCAGAAGTATTGATCCGATTGTGAGTCAGGAAGTGACAATTACCAGAGTTGCAATCACTACGGAAAAAGATGCGGAAAGTAAGAGCACGGAAATGGGACGAAAGAATATTGTACCATACGCATTGTACCGGACGGAGGGATACATATCGGCGAATCTGGCGAGGAAGGTTACCGGTTTTTCGGAAGAAGATCTGGAACTTTTGTGGGAAGCAATCATCAATATGTTTGAGATCGATCATTCTGCCGCCAGAGGTAAGATGGCAGTGCGGGAGTTGATCGTATTTAAACACAGCAAAGAATTGGGCGACTGTCCGGCATATAAGCTGTTTGATGCTGTAGAAGTGAGGAAGCACGACGATGTGGATTATCCCAGAAAATACGGCGATTATACGATTTCCATACATGAGGAACAGATTCCGGAAACTGTAGAAGTTATAAGGAAAATATGATGGATTACAAGGAAGAGGATTATCTGATGCTTTCAGGAATCCAGCATTTCGCATTTTGCAGGAGACAATGGGCACTCATTCACATTGAGCAGCAGTGGCAGGAGAATGAGAGAACTGCAGAGGGGGAACTGCTTCATGAGCGCGCTCATGATATTTGGGCCACCGAGAAGAGATCTGATGTGATTATCAGCCGGGGATTAGTGGTGCAGTCCAGAACGATGGGGATTTCCGGGGCCTGTGATATTGTGGAGTTTCGAAGAAAGGAAGATGGCGTTCCTCTCTATGGTCACAGAGGGCTGTTTGAAGTCTATCCGATTGAGTATAAGAGAGGAAAGCCGAAAGATATTCCCGTAGATGTCTTACAACTTACCGCACAGGCCATGTGTTTGGAGGAAATGCTTTCTGCGGAAATTACAGAAGGCGCCATTTATTATGGCGAAATCCGGCATAGAGAGAAGGTGCTGTTTACAGAGGAGATGAGGTCTCAAGTAAGGCAGTATTTTCAGGAAATGCATCAGCTTTTCGATAAGCAGTACACTCCTAAGGTAAAGTGGTCAAAGAGCTGTAATGCCTGTTCTTTGAAAGAGATCTGTATGCCGAAGCTGGGAAAAACGCCCTCAGTTAAGGAATATGTGCATGACAAAATTACGGAGGAGGAAGCGCTTTGAAAAAATTATTAAATACATTATATGTGACTTCCCCGGACAGTTATCTCTCTTTGGATGGCGAAAATGTGGTGATTCTGGAAAAAGAGGAGGAACTGGGGCGTATTCCCCTGCATAATCTCGAGGCAATTGTTTGTTTTGGATACAGAGGGATCAGTCCTGCACTGATGGGCGGCTGCGCGATGCGCGATATTTCATTGTGTTTTATGACGCCTCAGGGAAAATTTCTGGCAAGAGTGACTGGCGGTGTCAGAGGAAATGTCATTTTAAGAAAGAAACAGTATGAAGCGTCCGAAAATGCGGAGTTCAGCCTGGGCGTAGCAAAGAATTGTATCCTGGGAAAGATATATAATGGAAAATGGGTTCTGGAGCGTGCGACCAGGGATCATGGTTTACAGGTGGATGTTGATGCGTTGAAGCGTGCGTCTGCATTTATGCAGCAATCATTAAATTATGTTTGGGAATGTACGGACATGGCTCAGCTTAGGGGGTATGAAGGCGAAGCCGCCAGTGTTTACTTTCGTGTATTTGATCAGTTGATTTTACAGCAGAAAAAAGATTTTAAGTTCTCGGGGAGAAATAAACGGCCGCCGTTAGATAATGTAAATGCGATGCTGTCGTTTGTATATACTCTCTTAACTAATATGGTGGCTTCTGCGCTGGAAACGGTGGGGCTTGACCCTTATGTGGGATTTATGCATACGGACCGGCCGGGAAGGGTGTCACTCGCACTTGATCTGATAGAGGAACTCCGACCGGTGCTCGCAGATCGTTTCGTACTGGGTCTGATCAACCGTAAAATGGTTAGTGGAAAAGATTTCTCAAAGAAGGAAGACGGCGCTGTATTAATGACAGACCGGGCCAGGAAGCTGTTGTTGACAGAGTGGCAAAACAGAAAAAAGGAAGTCATAACGCATCCTTATTTAGGGGAAAAGGTGGAGTGGGGGATGATTCCTTTTGTACAGGCAATGTTGTTGGCACGATATTTAAGAGGAGATTTGGACGAGTATCCGCCATTTTTCTGGAAGTAGGAGGCGTTTCTCTATGCTGGTGCTGATCACCTATGATGTAAATACCGAGACCGCTGCGGGAAAGACGAGATTGCGTAAGGTCGCAAAGCAATGCGTAAACTATGGTACCAGGGTACAAAATTCGGTATTCGAATGTATTGTGGATAACGCCCAGTGTGTGATGTTAAAAGCGGCGTTGAAGGACCTGATTGATGTTCGTGTTGACAGCTTGAGGTTTTATTATCTGGGCAACAAACATGACACGAAGGTGGAACATTTTGGTGTCGAAAAAGGTGTAAATGTAGAAAAACCTCTCATTTTCTAGCATGTGAATTACGGTGCGAACCAGAAGTGATCATAAAATCCCTGGGAGGTTCGCACCGAGAATTTTGCGGCTATGGAGGGGAAATGGGAGGATTGGATGAGTTGATTCGATGAAATGTGTGCAAATTGCATATGATTATTGCTGATTGTATGGTGTAATATGTGCGAGTTTGCTGTCTCCGCTAGCGATGGCGGAGTGGATTGAAATTGAATGTAAGCCGCTGCGCTGTCATTGCTTCCCTGTCTCCGCTAGCGATGGCGGAGTGGATTGAAATTCGCTGGTACTTAATCATGGCATCGTAGTATTCAGGTCTTCGCCAGCGATATCAGAGTGGATTGAAATACACCCGCAGCCATGAACATCTCAGTTTTGTAGATGTTTCCGCCAGCGCTGGCAGTGTGCATTTAAAATCGTAAGATTATTGCAAATATGAACCGTTGAGGGGACTACATCAGTAATGTCAGAGTGTATTAGATTTACGTAAAAAATCAGTTCTCAGACGATAAAAGTAAATAAATAGATTGAGGAGAGCAAAGAGTGAAGTATATTTTTATACATGGACTTGGACAGGGGCCAGATAGTTGGAATAAAACAGTTTCCTGCATGAGAGAACAGGAAGAGATTCAATGTCTGAACGTATTTGCATTTAAAGAGGGATCAGAGATTTCATATAGAAGAGTATATAAGGCTTTTTCGGCGTACTGTGAGTCTATAAAAACGGAGTTTGGGCTTTGTGGTCTTTCTTTGGGTGCTGTGATTGCGTTAAATTATGTGGTGGAGCATCCGGGAAAGGTAAAGTCACTGGTCTTGATAGGGGGACAGTGCGTGATGCCGAAGGGGCTTTTAAGATTGCAGAATATGATATTTCAGTTGATGCCGAATGGGATTTTTAAGAAAATGGGGATAGGTAAGAGAGATCTGATTCAGTTGACAAAATCTATGATGGCATTGGATTTCAAAGAAGATTTGGATAAAGTGGATTGCAGGACGCTGATCGTTTGCGGGGAGAAGGACCGGGCAAATAGAGGGGCGTCTGAAATGATGGCAGAGAAGATTCATGGGGCGGGAATAAAGATATTGGAAGGCTGCGGGCACGAAGTGAATGTAGAGGCGCCGGAAAAGCTGGCTGAAATTCTTGAGGCGTTTTACGAAGAAAAGTAGGATGGGAACCTGACAGGAACCGTGGTGTATGAACAACAACGAGCAGGTGGTGTATGACCGTGGTATACTGACATCCGGGAGCATAAAAAGTCAGGATGAATCTGCGATGACAGGATAGAATAGGGCTATACGGAAGGAGATGAGGGGATGAACTGGATCAGCGGCTTGCAGAAGGCGATCGACTATATTGAGAGTCATCTGACAGAAGAACTGGAGGCGGCGGATATTGCGGCACAGGCAAATTATTCACCGTATCATTTTCAGCGGGTATTTGGGATTTTGTGCGGATACTCTCTGGGGGAATATATCAGGATGAGGCGGCTCACACTTGCCGGCAGTGAACTTGCGTCTACTGATATAAAGGTGATTGATGTGGCTCTTAAGTATGGCTATGATTCGCCGGAGAGTTTTGGAAGAGCGTTTTCGCGTTTTCATGGGATAACGCCAGTACAGGCGAAGTCGGGCAGAGCAAAGTTAAAATCCTTTTCACGCCTTTCCGTAAAACTTATTTTGGACGGAGGCAGTACCATGAAGTACAGAATTGAAAAGATGGGTGAGTTAGAGGTTATTGTAAAAAAGAAAAATTTCTCCTGTGATTTGGAGACCAGCAACAGGCAGCTGCCAGAGTTTTGGGGAGAGTGCTGGAGAGATAAGACTATGCTTGAGCTGTTTGAACGGAATTCGAAGGAAGGGATCTTTGGAGATGCACTGCTTGGGCTTTGCCTGAGTGAAAATCCACAAGCGAACGAATTTGTCTATGCGATCGGCATGATGTATGATGGAGGACCGGTTGCGGAAGAATTAAGTGTGGAGAAGATTCCAGCTTACACCTGGGCGGTCTTTGAATGTGTCGGTCCTATTCCCGGGGCTTTTCAGGAAATGCAGCATACGGTCTATTCTGAATTCTTCCCCAGCAGCGAATACCAGCCCAGCAGCGGACTTGATATTCAGGTTTATCCGACGGGAGATATGCAGTCGGATAAGTATGTGTGCCAGCTATGGATTCCAATTGAGAAGAATTTATAGAACGGCTGTAATGTTGGTAAACAGTGGAAGCCTACGGAAATCAGGAGAAAAACAGGATGATTCATCTCAGCAAAGAGGAATTGACAGAGACGCTTTTTGTGATCGCCTCGATTGTGGGGAGGTGCGAGAATGCACAGACTAAATTCAGAGAAGGCACCTCTCAGCATACGCTTTTGAAAAACAGAATAAGGGCGCTTTATCTCTCAAAGGAACTGGTTGAAACAGAACTTTTGCGAATGGGGGAGCAACTGTCTGCGGTGAGGTGTGAAGAGATGGGGAAATGCGAAGAGACGGGGAAATACGAAGCACTGGACAATTGCGAAATATTGGGAGAAAGCTCTTTAATGGAGGAACTGAAATCAACGGTTCCTCCAATTGTTTCCATCATCAGTAAATGTGAGAAGGCGCAGTCGAAATACGAGAAGGGGACGGCACAGTTCAGGCGGTACGAAAAGATAATCCATGCCATGAAGGTCTCAAAGACTTTATTGGAGGACCGGCTGGAGACTTCAGCCGTGCTGGAGACTTCAGCCGTGCCGGAGACTTTAGCCGAGCGAAAGTAAAAAAATTACAGGTTTTATAAAATTATCTCCGTTGAAGATTGTCCCTCCTCTTACTTATAATAGACTTATCAGGCAGTAAGAAGTTTTGACATAAGGAAGCTATGAATGCTGGAGCGTGTTTGAAAATTCATATCCGCCATCTGCGAGCCACTGCGCGGCATATTTGGCCCCAACTTAGACAGCGTAGCCCACTACGCTTCCTTCATGGGGACAAAATCTCCCACAAAGTGTGACGCACAGCTGACGATAAGAAATTTTCAAACACACTCCAGGGTAAGGAGACAAGCAACAGATCAAGAGGACAAATGAGAGGGAGGTTTTACAATGAAGAAGAGATGGATTACTCTGACGCTGACGGCGGCCGTCATGGCGGGACTCTGCGGCTGTGCGGGGAACAGCGGCACTTCCGGAGCAGGAGACACGGCCGGAGCGAAAACGGAGGCGGAGACGACTACCGCAAAAGCAGAGACCGTGGCACAGACAGCCAAAGAGGAGCAGAAGGACGAGATAACGCTGCAGTTCTGGGAGATGAACTATGGTAGTGATGACGCCTACTTAGAGACCTGCGAAAAATTGATTGCACAGTATGAGAGCGAGAATCCGGGCGTGAATATCGAGGTTACGGTACAGCCGTGGGATAATTATTACCAGCTGTTTTTAACCGCGGTCAGCTCTAATGCGGCGCCGGACGTGGCCAGTGTGGCTCTGGATCTTCCGGATATGTACGCCAGAATGGGCGAGGCTCTGGAACTTAATGACGTAGTGGCGGAGTGGAAACAGGATGGAACCATTGATGACTATGGGGAAGCCACAATGAAATCATTTACTTACGACGGCGATCAGATCGCAGTTCCTTATATGGTGGGATACAGAGGAATCTTTTACCGCAGCGATTATTTAAAGGAGTGCGGAATCGAAAAGGTTCCGGAGACCTGGGATGATCTGTTGGCGGCGTGTGAGAAGATCAAAGAGGTTCGCCCGGATCTGACTCCTCTGGATTTCGCGGGAGCCGACATGGGACTGTGGCACTATTTCATGTGCTTCGCCATGAGCAATGACGCTGGAATCGTGAAGGAGGATGGTACGCCGGGAAGTACGGATGACAGATATAAGGCGGCCATCGATCTGTTTAAAACATTCAAGGAAAAAGGCTATGTGGCTGATGGTGTCCTGGGGCATAAATCGGCGGATGCGGAGAAACTGTATTACAGCGGCAAGTCCGTGTTCTGGTTTACCAGCTTCCCGGCTTCCATCTTTGATTATCCGGAGATTCTGGAAAATACCGAGGTTTTCAGCGCATTTAAGGGACCGGACGGAACCGCGGTCAGAACCTCCAGCTTTAGTGACGCTCTGATGGCATTCTCACAGACAAAGCACCCGGAGGAAGCGAAGAAGTTTGTAAAATGGTGGGCAGAGAACTGCAGCGCTTTATATACCGAAGGCGGTTGCTGGGCGTATCCGGCGAAGAAATCCTTCTTCAGCGGTGAGACCTTTAACAACAAGGTTGCCCAGGGCGTTTTAAATAAGATCGTGCCAACCGCAGTACCGTGTACCTGGCCGATCGAGAACATTTTCCCGGGGTTCTCTCAGGTAAATGGAGAGCAGACGATGAATTACAGCGCACAGGAGGCGCTTAACGGTAAAGTGGATACCGATGAGATCGCCAGAATTCAGGCAGAAAGGATCCAGGAAGCAATCGACATCGCAACAGAAGAGTAGTGACCAGAGAGGTCCGGCTTTTATAAAAGGCCGGACCTTCATTAAAAAAGGAGGGACTGCTGATGGAGAAAAACCGGAGTAGGTTTGGCCTTAAAATGCTGGTCATGCCGACGATCATTCTGTTGCTGGTCAGCTTTTATCCGCTGTTTAACAGCATTTATTTAAGTGTTACCAATACGAATATTTTAAAGAAAGGACAGACTGTCCGGTTTACGGGCGCGGCCAATTTTATTAAGCTGTTTTCGGACAGAACCATGGGGCCGTCCCTGGCGTATTCCCTGGAGTATGCGTTTATCTGTGTGGCCGCCAGCTACGTGCTGGGACTCTTTCTGGCCGTTCTGCTGAATCAGAAGATTAAGGGAAGAGCGCTGTTTCGCGGTCTGATTCTGATTCCATGGGCGATACCGACCGTAGTGGCTACGGCGAACTGGCTGTGGATCTTAAATGACCAGTCGGGAATCGTGAACGTGATTCTGCAGAGACTGCATCTGACGGATGGGCCGATTCTGTTCTTTGCGGATCAGAGAATGGCGCGGATCACATGCATCGTGGTGGGAACGTGGAAATCGTATCCGTTTATGTGTATGTCGTTGCTGGCCGGGCTTCAGGGCGTTCCGGAGGATGTCTACGAATCGGCCAGGATGGACGGGGCCACGGGAATCAAGACATTTTTCTATATTACACTGCCGATGATCCGGAACGTGAGCATGGTGGTCGTGACTCTGATGTTCATCTGGGGCTTTAACAATTTTGATATTATCTATCTTCTGACGCAGGGCGGGCCGTTGGAGGCGACCTTTACGCTTCCGATCTATACATATAATACCGCGTTCTACCGGGGACAGATGGGATATGCATCCGCCATTTCCATGATGACTCTTGTGATTCTTCTGTTCTTCTGCGCAGTTTACATGAAAATGCAGAAGGGAAAGGATGACGTATGAAAAATAAAAAGGGGATCATCTATGCGCTTCTGATCTTTTTCTGCGCGGCCGCCAATTTACCGGTTCTGTCCATGATTGGAACCGCGCTAAAACCGAGGTCCGAGACGCTGTCAACCGTCTCGCTGTTCACGCTGCATCCCACGCTGGATAATTTTATCCATGTGCTTACCAGGACCTCTTTTGCACAGTCTCTCGTCAACACGATTTTTGTGGCGCTGATCGTGACGGCGCTGTGTGTGGTATTTTCCACGATGGCCGGTTTCGGACTGTCACGGTGCCGCGGCGTGCTTTTTGACGGGTATACAATGTTTCTCATTATCCTTCAGATGCTGCCGGCCATGCTGATTATGATTCCGCTGTATGTGACTCTCAGCCGGTTTCATCTGGTGGATACCCATTTCAGCCTTATCCTTATCTATACGGCCATCAATCTGCCGTTCGGTATCTGGACCCTGAAAGGGTTTTTCGATGATATTCCGACGGAGCTGGATGAGGCTGCCATGATCGACGGATGCAGCCGATTTCAGGCGTATTGGAGGATCATCCTCCCGTTTTCCCTGCCTGGAGTGGCGTCGGTGGGAGTGTTTACTCTGATGAATGTGTGGAATGAGTATACGATCGCCAGTATTTTTATCCAGGATAAGAATCTGCGGACGCTGTCAGTGGGAATTCGGCAGTTTATGATGCAGAATACGACAGACTGGGCTTCCATGAGCGCGGCGGCAACCATCGCGGTTCTTCCGGCGTTCGTCATGATTATATTTGCACAGAAGTATTTGGTGGGCGGATTGACTTCCGGTTCCGTGAAAGGATGAGCAGATGAGAGAAAGTGTACTGATTTTGTGCCGCAATGAACGGGAAACGATCCTCTACGCGGCGGAGGAACTAAAACGTTACTTAAGCCTGGCCGGCGTGTCTGCCTGGACCTCGGTGCAGGAGACGCACAGCCCGTATATGAAGATATTGGAACTGGCGGTGACACCGGAGGAGTTTTGGGGAAAGGAAGGGCAGTGTATGGAGAGTTTCCCTCACTCCGTTCGGCGGAATGTAGACGCCTACGCTATTACAGTAACGGATCTCGGGGGATCCATAAAGGGGTCCAATAACCGCAGCGTGCTGCTGGGGGCCTACCGGTATTTAAAAGAGCTGGGCTTTGCATTTCTGAGGCCGGACCGGGAGGGGGAACGGATTCCTGCATCGGTGGGGCCTCACACGGTAAATATCAGGGAGGAGGCTTCCAGCCGGTACCGCGGAATCTGTATAGAAGGCGCCGTGTCATTTGAAAATATTATGCGCTTTGTGACCTGGCTCCCGAAGGCGGGCTTTAACACGTATTTCACACAGTTTAAGATTCCCTATGAGTTTTTCAAGACGTGGTACCTCCATACCAATAATCCATATTACGAGAAGGAACCGGTTCCCTCGGAAGAAGAGGTGGACGCATTTGTGAAAGAAATTCTCGTGCCCCATATAAAGAAGCTGGGGCTCATCTGGCAGGCGGGAGGCCACGGCTTTACGACGGGAGCGGCGGGGCTGCCCGGTACGGGATGGGATCCTATGGCGGAGGAGAAGGTGCCGGAGGAGCGCAGGGAGTATCTGGCGATGATAGACGGGAAGAGGGGACTGTTTCATGGCGTTCCCCTGAACACCAGCCTATGCTGCTCCAACCCGCTGGTGAGAGAATTGCTGGTGCGGGAGATCCTTCATTATATTCACGGGAATCCTCAGCTGGACATGGTCCATGTGTGGCTTGCCGATGACGGAAACAACAGCTGTGAATGCGGGGCGTGCGCCGCGAAACGGCCTTCCGACTGGTATATTGAGATTTTAAATCAGGTGGATGAGGTGCTTTCAAAGGAGGGCAGTCCGGTAAAGGTAGTATTTCTGGCATATTATGATCTGTTGTGGCCGCCTGTCAGCGCGAAGCTTCTAAATCCGGAGCGATTTGTGTTCATGTTTGCGCCGATTACCCGGTCCTACCGGACGCCGCTTCCGGTGGAAGAGACGCCGTTCATTCCGCCTTACAAACGGAATCAGTGCAGATTTCCGGTAAATGCGGGGGAAAATATGCATTACTGCAGCGCCTGGAAGCAGTTTTTTCGGGGGGACAGCTTTCTGTATGATTATCATTATATGTGGAATCAGTTCCGGGACTGGGGAGATTACGGATCGGCGGAAATTCTGTGGAAGGACCTGGTGAACCTGGAAGAGGCGGGCTTTGACGGGTATGTGAGCTGCCAGCAGACCAGGGTATTTGCGCCTACGGGCTTTGGAATGTATGTGATGGCTGAAACGCTCTGGAACAGGAGTTGTACCTTTGAAATGCTGGCGCGGAAGTATTTCCGCATGGTCTATGGCGATCAGGCGGAGGCGGTGCTTTCCTACTGTAAGGAGCTCTCTGCACTGTCGTATATGGAGCAGCCGGAGAAAGATGATCCGGGAGTGTGCGTGGAGGCTGTGGAAAAGCTGAAAGCGGCGGCCGATTTAATCAGAACTTACCGGCCTCTTTTTGAGAAGAATTTGGGGGATGAGAAGATACAGGACCGGATGGCCTGGAAATATCTGTTATATTCCGGCAGAGCTGCCGAAATGTACATAAATATGCTAAAATACAGGAGACTGGGAGCAGAGGATCGGGTTTCGGAGGAATACCGGAAGCTGAAAGAGTATCTGTGCAGGACGGAGGAAGAATGGCAGGAAGGCTTTGATGTCTACTGGTTTGTGAAGGACAGAGACAAAAAGTTCCTGCCCTCTGATACGTAAGAAAAGGGAGGGATCGTGCTTGGGGGATAGGAGAAAGCGAATTCCCGCGCTTCTCAGAAAAATTGGCTTGAAGAGAAGACTGTTTATCGGTTTTGTGATCGTTTCCCTTCTGCCGATGGCGGTGCTGGGGGTCATCATGGGCGTCAGGCTTTACCATACGATTATGGACAATTATGAGGAACAGTCCATACAGGCGCTGGGGACGATCCAGTACAGGATCGGAATCGTGACCGGAGCCAGGGAGGAGAGAATCAATGCGTTTGCCTCCGACGCCGATGTGGTCAAGAGCGTACGCAAGCTGAATATGGATATCAGCCTTCTCGACCGGACTGCTCTGACGAGAGATCTGCAGGGCAAGCTGCTGGCCGAATTGAGCCAGATTAAGGGCGGTGTGCGCGCGGAAATTCTGGACCGGAACGGGGAGCTCGTTACAGGGATTTTCGACGATCGCTACACGACGCTCTCCGGCGAGGCGAGAGCCCGGGCGAAGGAGAGTCCGGACCGGCTGCATCTGTGGCACGGAACGGAGCAGGAGGGGGAAGAGATTATCGTTTTCTCCAGGCAGATAATTAATTATTTCAATGGAAGGACCACGGGATGGGTACTTCTCTATGTGGGGACGGATGAGCTGAAGGAAGAGATGAAGACGGTGCAGACCGATGCGGTTATCGCCGTTTACGATGAGGAGGGCGGTCTGATCTGTTCCGGAGCGGGAAATGGGAGTATTGCCGATATTGCGGAGGGAGATTTAAATGAGGCCGGATTCCGGGTATCGGGCTACCGGGATTCCGAGGATATGTGGAAGGCAGACTGGAAGCTGGAATCGGGCCGGTATCAGGTGCTTTTCCAGAATATGGCCGGTACCGGATGGGAGATTGCCATTTTTAAGGATTACCATGAACTGGTCCGGTCATTTGCCGGAATCGGGATTCTGGCTGCTGTTATCTGTCTGGTGAGCATCGGCATCATTATCTGCCTGTCGCTTTTGATCACCAGGACCGTGGCGGAACCGGTGCAGAACATTGCGGAGAGCATGAAGATCTTCAGTCAGGGA
>NZ_JBKVCZ010000006.1:59297-93662 GCF_046966825.1 Hungatella sp.
GCGGATGAGATTGGGATGCTGGGAAATGAGTTCAATTCCATGAGCAATAACATCGAGCGTCTGACTCACGAGGTTTATGAGGCCCGCATCAAGGAGAAGGAGGCGGGCCTAAGAGCCCTCGAGGCGCAGATCAATCCCCATTTTCTGTACAATACCCTCGATATGATTAACTGGATGTCATACCGCTCATCCAATCAGGATATCTGTAAGATTGTGAAGTCACTTTCCGACTTTTTTAAGCTGAGCTTAAACCATGGGAAGGAGCTTTACACAGTGGGAGACGAGGTTCGCCACATACAGAGCTATGTCACCATTGAACAGTATAAGAAGGCGGAAATTGATTTTGAGATTCATGTGGACGAGGAATTGAAGCCGTGCGTCTGCCCGAAGCTGATTGTACAGCCGCTGGTGGAAAACGCCATTCTTCACGGGATCGAGCCGAAACGGGGGCCGGGAACGATCATCATTTCCTTTGTCCGCCGGGAAAATGACATCGTGATCACGGTGGAAGACGACGGCGTGGGGCTGTGCGGGAAGCAGAGAGAAGGCGCCCGCTATCACCACGGCGGATATGGTCTGCAGAATATCAATGAACGGCTCACCATGCTTTACGGAAAGAAGTACCATGTGACTGTGGAAGAGAGAAAGGGAGGCGGCGTGATTTCCAGTGTCGTCATTCCCCTGATCGGATTGGAAGGTTTGGACGATGTATCTGATGATTGTAGAGGATGAAAAATTTATCCGTGACGGTATTCTGTATCTCTTGTCTGAGGTACCGGGCATTACGGAAATCGACACGGCCTGCGACGGGGAGGATGCCTGGAGTATGATAACGGTTTCAAGGCGGTTTCCCGATATCGTTCTGACTGATATCCGTATGCCTGGTATGGATGGGCTGGAGCTGAGCGATAAGATCCGGGAGCATTCCGCCGCCTCCAAGATCATATTTATCAGCGGATATGAGGATTTTGCCTATGCGAAAAAGGCCATTTCCCTTGGGGCCAGCGGGTATGTGACGAAGCCGGTCGCCCAGGATGAGCTGCTGGAGCTGATTAACCGTGTAATGATACAGATCAGAAAGGAAGAGCAGTTCGACAGGCAGCAGGAGATATCGTGTTTTCATGAGAAGCAGTCGGATGCGCTGCTGGGAGATATCTTAAGCCAGATAAGGGATAACCCGGGCGGCGTGTCCTTGAAGGCGCTGTCGGAGAGCTGGGGCGTGTCCCCATCCTATATCAGCATTCTATTCAAGGATAAGACAGGCCATAACTTTAAGGATTATCTGCTGGACTGCAGAATGAAGCGGGCGAAGGAGCTTTTGGCGGCGGGAAGCCAGGCGGCTGAGATCTGCGAGAACTTAGGATACAGCGATTACGATTATTTCAGCAAAAGCTATAAGAAGTATTATGGCGAGTCGCCGGCGGAATACCGGAGAAGGATTCATTTATAGACTGCGTTTTCCGTGCCTCTTCGAAGATAACCGCAGGGGCATTTAAACTTGCAACAGACAGACATGTTGTGCTATAATGGGGAAAGCTAAATACATTGGAGGTATTACAACATGAAAAAGATTATTTTGACGGGGGACCGGCCAACGGGTAAACTTCATATCGGCCATTATGTGGGCTCCTTAAAACGCAGGGTGGAGCTGCAGAATTCCGGTGAGTTTGATGAGATATTTATCATGATCGCCGACGCGCAGGCTTTGACTGATAATGCGGACAACCCGGAGAAGGTGCGTCAGAATATTATTGAGGTGGCTCTGGATTATCTGTCCTGCGGCCTTGATCCTGCAAAATCGACTCTGTTTATCCAGTCACAGATTCCGGAACTGACGGAGCTGTCCTTTTATTATATGAATCTGGTTACTGTTGCCAGGCTTCAGAGAAACCCGACTGTGAAGTCGGAGATCGCCATGAGGAATTTTGAAGCCAGCATCCCGGTAGGCTTTTTTACGTATCCCATCAGCCAGGCGGCGGATATCACGGCATTTAAAGCGACTACCGTGCCGGTAGGCGAGGACCAGGAGCCGATGATCGAACAGACGAGAGAGATCGTCAGAAAGTTCAACTCTGTCTATGGGGACGCTCTGGTGGAGCCGGAGATTCTGCTTCCTGACAACCAGGCCTGCTTAAGACTTCCGGGAACCGACGGAAAGGCGAAGATGAGCAAGTCTCTGGGCAACTGCATCTATTTATCCGATACCGAGGCCGATGTGAAGAAGAAGGTTATGAGCATGTACACCGATCCGAACCACATTCAGGTTTCCGATCCGGGACAGATCGAGGGCAATACGGTCTTTACGTATCTGGATGCTTTCTGTAAGGCAGATGCGTTTGAGAAGTATCTTCCGGATTACAAGAATCTGGATGAACTGAAGGATCACTACAAACGCGGCGGACTGGGCGACGTGAAGGTGAAGAAGTTCTTAAACAGCGTTCTTCAGGAGGAGCTGGCCCCGATCCGTGCCAGAAGAAAAGAGTACGAGGCCAACATTCCTTATGTCTATCAGATCTTAAAGGAAGGCAGCGAGAAGGCGGAGCGCGTGGCTGCGGATACGCTGGCCGGCGTGAAAAGGGCCATGAAGATCAACTATTTTGATGATATGGAACTGATTGCCGCACAGGCGGAGAAGTATAAGAATCAGGAGTCATAATGTGGGAAGAAGTTCAACCGTTTTATAAAATGCGGCAGCGTTTTTATAAAGCGGTTGAATTATTTTAGGAGAGAAAGGAAGTAAAACAATGAAAAATGTGATATCGCTTCGTGAGGTAGTGGACTGTGATGCGTTTTTGAAGGAGAAGTGCTTAAATTTCAGGATTCATCTGCGGGATGCGTGCGGAAAACAGTCCTGTTGGATTGAGCCTTTGAGTGAGTGCGGATGTGATGGCCAGTACGAGGAGCTGTATGCGGCTTTGGAGGAATTCTTTGGAAAACTGCGTTACAAGCTGGAGTACAGCGACGATAAGCTTAATTTCTGGCTTTCCAATGAATAGGAGCAGCAGGTCATGAAATCGCGTTATAAAGGAATTATGTTTATCGTATGCTCGGCGTTCTGCTTCGCGCTGATGAATCTGTTTGTCAGGCTGTCGGGAGATCTGCCGTCCATTCAGAAAAGCTTTTTCCGGAATCTGGTGGCATTTTTCTTTGCACTCATTCTGATGAAACGGGATCACGTGGGCTTTTCCGGTAAGAAGGAGAATCTGTGGCAGCTGATTCTGCGTTCCACGTTCGGTACCATCGGAATTCTCTGTAATTTTTATGCGGTGGATCATCTGGTGCTGGCAGACGCCTCCATGCTTAATAAGATGTCGCCGTTTTTTGCGATTCTGTTCAGCTTTCTGATTTTAAAGGAAAAGGTAAAGCCGGCTCAGGCAGTCATCGTGGCAGGCGCATTTGCCGGAAGCCTCTTTATCATCAAACCGTCTCCTCTCAACATGGAGCTTGTACCGGCTCTGATCGGGCTGCTGGGAGGCATGAGTGCGGGAGCCGCCTATACCTTTGTGCGGTCGCTGGGGATCCGTGGGGAGAAGGGGCCGTTTATCGTCTGTTTCTTCTCCGGATTCTCCTGTCTGGTGACGCTTCCCTACCTTCTGGTGCGGTTCCATGGGATGACGTGGGCACAGCTGGGATTTCTGCTGCTGGCAGGCCTTGCGGCGGCGGGCGGCCAGTTTGCGATTACCGCGGCGTACTGCCATGCCCCGGCCAGGGAGATCTCGGTCTACGATTATTCCCAGATCATCTTTTCCGCCGTACTGGGCTTTGTTATATTCGGCCAGGTACCGGACCGGTTCAGCGTGCTGGGGTATGTGATGATCTGCGCGATGGCGGTGGTGATGTTTCTTTATAATAGAAAATATATCCAAATTTCAGTATGATAAAATGATAATAATAATCAATACTGATTATTGACTTTCCCAATCCCTGGATGCTATAATGTTCCTATAAGTTAGATGAAACTAACTTATAATTTCCCTATAAATGAACCATATTACTTATGGATAAATTGGCAGAAAGGAGACATAAAAATTATGTCGTTAATTGGAAAAGAAATCGGAGAGTTTAAAGTACAGAGTTTTGTAAATAATGAATTTAAAGAGGTAACAAAGGAGGATGTACTGGGAAAATGGGCTGTATTTTTCTTCTATCCTGCGGACTTTACCTTTGTGTGCCCGACGGAGCTTGAGGATCTGGCGGATAAGTATGAGGACTTCAAGAAGATCGGATGCGAGATTTACAGCGTCTCCTGCGATACTCATTTCGTGCATAAGGCATGGCATGACGTATCGAAGACCATTAAGAAGATTCAGTATCCGATGCTGGCGGATCCGACCGGCACACTGGCCCGCGACTTTGATGTGATGATCGAAGAGAATGGCCTGGCGGAGCGCGGTTCCTTTATTGTCAATCCGGAAGGCAGGATCGTGGCCTATGAAGTGATCGCCGGAAATGTGGGCAGAAATGCCGATGAGCTCTTCCGCAGAGTGCAGGCTTCCCAGTTTGTGGCGGAGCATGGCGACGAGGTTTGCCCGGCTAAATGGAAACCGGGTGCTGAGACGTTAAAGCCAAGCCTGGACCTGGTTGGGCTTCTGTAATATGACTGGGCAGTATGACGTCATCGTCGTGGGAGCGGGGCCGGCCGGATTATCGGCCGCCCTCTACGCGGCGAGGGCAAAATACCGGGTCCTCGTCCTGGAAAAGGAGAAAATGGGAGGACAGATCACCATTACATCGGAGATCGTCAATTATCCCGGCGTGGAGAAGACGAACGGCACCGAGCTGACGGAACAGATGAGAAGACAGGCGGAAGCCTTTGGCGCGGAATTTGCCATGGCTGAGGTTAAGGGGATCGATCTGGCCGGGGAGATCAAGACGGTGAAGACCGACAAGGGAGAGTACCAGGCTCCCGGCATCGTTCTGGCGGTGGGAGCCAATCCCAGAAAGCTGGGCTTTGCGGGCGAACGGGAATATCAGGGGCGCGGCGTTGCCTACTGTGCTACCTGTGACGGTGAATTTTTCACGGGAATGGATGTCTTCGTCATCGGCGGAGGATTTGCGGCGGCGGAAGAGGCTGTATTCCTGACGAAGTACGCGAGAAAGGTTACGATCATCGTCCGTGAGGAAGATTTCACCTGTGCGAAGGCCGTAGCGGACAAGGCGAAAAAACATGAGAAGATCGAGGTACACTACGAAACGGAGATTTTAGAGGCGGCTGGAGACGGACTGCTTCGGCGCGCTCGTTTTAAGGACAACGCATCCGGGAAGGAGTGGAGCTACGAAGCACCGGAAGGAACCTCCTTCGGGATTTTTGTATTTGCCGGATACGTCCCGGATACGAAATGGCTGAAGGGTCTGGTGGAGCTGGATGGACAGGGCTATATCATCACCGACCGGGACCAGAAGACGAGTGTGGAGGGCGTATACGCGGCCGGGGATGTCTGCGTAAAGAATTTGCGTCAGGTGGTGACCGCTGTCTCGGATGGAGCCGTGGCCGCGACTTCCCTGGAACGGTACGTTTCGGAGACATACGAAAAAACGGAGCTGGCCGGATGGAAAGCGGATATAGAAGAAAAGCGGACAAAGAATGTGGAACACGCCTCTGTTTCTGACTTAAACGACGGTGTATTGATTACCGGGGAGATGAAATCCCAGCTTGCGGACTTATTTTCCGGGCTTCAGAATAGAATAGTCGTTGAGGGTGTCCTCGACGGCAGTCCCATGGCGGATGAAATGGAGCAGTTTCTTGAAGAATTCGGCGATATTTCGGATATGGTGGAATGCAGATCCCGCCGTGAATCGGATAAGGGCAAAGAGGATGAAGAGTATCCGGTGCTCCGCATCTTAAAGGAGAACGGAGATGAGACCGGGATTCGCTTCTATGCGGTTCCGGGCGGCCATGAGTTCAATTCCTTTGTTCTCGCAATCTATAATGCGGCCGGGCCGGGGCAGCCGATTACGGACGAAGAGAGAACCCGGATCGGGAAGCTGAAGGGACCGGTGAATATAAAGATTGCGGTCTCCCTGTCCTGTACCATGTGTCCGGCCACGGTTATGGCGGCGGGCAGAATCGCCGCGGAACATGATGGTGTGGAGGCGTGGGTCTTCGATCTGGCCCATTATCCGGAGATGAAAGAAAAGTATCAGATTATGAGTGTGCCGTGTACCATCATCAATGACAGAAAGGTGGTATTCGGCAGAAAAACAGTGGATGATCTGCTGACGGTTCTGGAGGAATCCTAAAAGGAACGGGCAGATGAAAGGAGAATGAATATGGACTATCTGGAAATAGAAAAGGTTATCGGACGGGAAATCATTGACTCAAGGGGAAATCCGACCGTGGAGGCAGAGGTATGGCTCGCTGACGGAACCATCGGAAGAGGCGCGGCGCCGAGTGGTGCGTCTACCGGTGAATTTGAGGCTCTGGAGCTGAGAGATAAAGATAAGAAACGTTTTGGCGGAAAAGGCGTCAGGAAGGCTGTCGAAAATATCAATACGGTCATATCCGGTGTCCTGACAGGCATGGATGCGTCGGATATTTACGCGGTCGATCACGCCATGATCCAGGCGGACGGAACGAAGGACAAATCAAAGCTGGGCGCCAACAGCATTCTGGCGGTCTCCATCGCCTGCGCGCGGGCCGCGTCTATATCCATGGGAATCCCGTTATACCGTTTTCTGGGCGGAATCTCAGGAAACAGGCTTCCGGTGCCGATGATGAATATCTTAAACGGCGGCGCTCATGCGGCGAATACCGTTGATGTACAGGAATTCATGATTATGCCGGTCGGTGCTCCCACATTCCGTGAGGGACTCCGCTGGTGTACCGAGGTATTCCACTGTCTGGCGTCTATTTTAAAAGAGAAAGGCCTGGCTACCTCTGTCGGTGACGAGGGTGGCTTCGCTCCGGACTTAGGAAGCGACGAGGAAGCCATCGAGCTGATCTTAGAGGCGGTAAAACGCGCCGGATATGAACCGGGACATGATTTCGTTCTGGCTATGGATGCGGCTTCCAGTGAGTGGAAGAGCGGAAAGAAGGGCGAGTACCTGCTTCCGAAATGCAAGAAGCATTTTACTTCGGAGGAACTGATCGGACACTGGAAACAGCTCTGTGAGAAGTACCCGATCTGGTCCATCGAGGACGCTCTCGACGAGGAGGACTGGGAAGGCTGGAAGAAGCTGACGGCCTCTCTGGGCAGCAAAGTACAGCTGGTCGGCGACGACCTTTTCGTAACCAATACAGAGAGACTGAAGAAGGGAATCGATTCCGGATGCGGCAATTCCATTCTGATCAAGTTAAATCAGATCGGCTCCGTGTCGGAGACGTTAGAGGCCATCAAGATGGCTCACAAGGCCGGATATACGGCGATCGCTTCCCATCGTTCGGGTGAGACGGAGGACACGACCATTGCAGACCTTGCGGTGGCTCTTAATACGTGCCAGATTAAGACGGGCGCGCCCAGCAGAAGTGAGCGTGTGGCGAAGTATAACCAGCTTCTCAGAATTGAGGAAGAGCTGGGCGAGACGGCTGTTTACCCTGGAAGAAATGCATTCTGCATCAAACGGTAAAATGCGGCCAGTAAATTAAGAAAATAAAGAGAACGGCTGACAGAAGACATCTCCTGGTTCCTGTAAAACGGAATGGAAGAGGCGGCTTCTGCCTGCCGTTCTTTTTATGGATCGTCCTGATGAATGCGGCTGAGTGAAGGCTGCATCTGTATTTCAATGTGACATTTGCCGCAGACTATGGTAAAATGAAAGGAAAATTGGTTGAAATACAGAAGTTGGAGGCAGTATGGTCTGGATTTATCGCGCTTTTTTTGAACCGGGGACAGGGGGCAATAAGAGGGAGACTGAGCATGAGCAGGGACTTCTGCTCCTGCGGAGAGCCTTAAGGGAGCAGTATGGGATTGACTGTGGAGATGGCCGGAAGCCGGATCTGATGGAGGGAGCGCATGGAAAGCCATACTTAAGGGAGTATCCGCAGATTCAGTTCAATATCAGCCACTGTATGGGACTGGCTGTGCTTGCCGTCGGGGATTGTTCCGTGGGAATCGACGTGGAATATGTGCGGCCGTACCGGGAGCCGCTTTTAAAGAGAGTGCTTTCTGAGACGGAACTCCGACAGATGGAGGCAGCGGGAGAAGCCGGGCGGGAGGAGCTGTTCTTCCGGTTCTGGACTCTGAAGGAAAGCTGCGTGAAAGCGATGGGATGCGGTATTACTGTGCCTCTGCAGGACATTTCCTTTCAAATTGGTGATGACGGGGGAATCACATGTGAAAAGACCGGATGGAAGTTCCGTCAGTGGATTCTGGCAGGGGGGTATGTGTTATCGGCCTGTGTATCGGGGGAAGGGGAAATTCGTCTGGCAGAACAGGAGGAGCGGCCTTGAACGGTGAGAAAAAGGACTTGCGTTACAGCAGAACGGACAGGCTTCTGCAGGAGGCATTTTTAGAGCTTTTGAAGGTCAAATCCGTCGACCGGATTACGATCAGGGATTTGACGGAACGGGCGGGGATCAACCGCTGTACGTTCTACCACCATTACCAGGATATCTATGATCTGCTGGAACAGATCGAGGATGGAGTCATGGAGCATGTGCTGGAAATGATGCGGGGCTTCCATCCGAACAGGGAAGAGGATGTCAGCCGCCGCTATTTTGAGTGTTTCTGTCAGTATATCTATGAAAACCGGACCGTATACTGCGTGTTGACCAATGGCCAGGAGAGCCGGTTTATCAAAAAGCTTCTGAAGATGATCTCGGAATACATGGCGGGATTATCAGGGAAGGAGAATGACGGCGACAAGCAGAGCCGTGAGTATGCGGTTGCCTATTCCATCGGAGGCGTGGTGGGCGTCCTGCATAAGTGGATGAAAGAGGATTTTGAAAGCTCTCCCGAGGTTGTGGCCGGATTTATCAGCAGCGTATTTCTAAATGGGATAAAGGATATTCTGTGAGAATAGCAGAAGTCAGTAAAGAAGAGGTTACGGGAATGATACTCCCGAAACCTCTTCTTTCAATATCTGCAGTTACTCATACGCTGCAGAAGCGTTTGTCTTTTGTGATACGGCGTAATGTTCGATATAGTTCAGTGCGTCTCCTACAGTTGTAATCTCAAGTAAATCACTGATGTCCATTTCAATCTGAAAGTGCTCTTCGATGTCTCCGATCATCGCTATAAAATCCAGAGAATCAAATTCTAAGTCTTCAACGAAGCGGGAATCTCTGGTGATGGATTCCGGGCTGACATCCACATACTGGGTGACGAGTTCCTTTAACTGCTTATACATATTCATTCCTCCCTGATCCGCCGCCGGAAACTGTCCGATGGTTTGAATTTGAGTCCAAGTTTAAGCAGATTTCCTTCAAATATCAAGCAACAGATTGGAGAAACTGTTGCTTAAACAACAGATTTGGGAAAGTGTTGCATATTGTCTCCCCAGAAAATGATTTTGATGTAGAATAAAGAGTCCGGCTCGCCGGACTCTCGCGCCGGAGCGCGGCTGCTTCAGCGGCCATACTTCCTTAGCGCGGAGCACGTTCCTATTACACAAAAAAGGGAACCGTCTGTTCCGGTTCCCCTGTGTTTCATTCCTATTGACTGAGTACCTCTGCGTTAATGCCCATAATTTTCAAATATCCGTCTTCCGCTAAGGAAAAGAAGAGACCGGGCGATCCGGATTCGCTGCCTACGAAGATGCCAGCCTGTGACGGTGTCAGACGATCGGGATCGACACCGGCGACCGCCTGAAGCATGGCGTCTGTAAAAATGTCGTCCTTCTGGGCCTTCAGACCGGCGGCATCTGCAACATCCAGCCCCTCCGTGTTGGCTTCTGTCGTCACGTAAACGGGATAGGCGCAGAGCTGAGCCAGCGCTTCGATATCGCGCTGCGAGAAAATATGCTGAATCTGTTTGGCAAAGCCTTTATAGTCCGATTCTTCCAGGGACGCGGCCCGGCTGCCGGGGATTTCGGCATTCGCGCCTGCTTGACGGGGGCTGCCGGAGCTGCCGCTGTCGGAGCCGCCGCTGCCGGAACTGCCGCTGCCGGAGCTGCCGCTGCCAGAGCTGCCGCTGTCGGAGCCGCCGCTGTCGGAGCCGCCGCCAGACTCTCCGGACCTCTCCTCGGACGGATTCTCTGCAGGCATGCGCTGAGTCATCAGCTGTATCTTTTCGGCGGAAGCGCTGCCGTTTCCGGCCTTCTTCACTTCGCTCCCGATCGATCGTCACCTCATCTCCGGCCAGCAGATCTCCCAGTTTCATCTCCGTCAGTTCTCTGTGCCGGGCCGTAGTATAACTGGGCGTGGGGCAGTCGATAAAGCAGCGTTCCCCGAACAGGAACGCTTTTACGCCATATCGCATCTCTACGTAAGTCCGTTCCGGCCTTGTCGGTTTCAGAACAATGGCATTATTGCCAAGATAGAGCGGGTCTTTAGGCTGCAGCCGTCAGTACAGCAGGCAACAGCGGCCGCGTGGCAGTCAGTAAGCGGATATTTATCATGGGGCAGATTCTCCTTTGTAATGACAGGTTTGATCAGTTTATCTGATCCGTTACCTTCATTTTAAGGTCTGTCCATACCGATGTCAACCGAAGGTTTTCGGGAGGACTGTTTTAATGGGAACCGGCTCTCTGAGATCATGAGCCCGGCCAGCGTCAGCACGATTCCGCATACGGACTGCCAGGTGATAACCTCATGCAGGAAGATTAAGGACGTGATCACCGTAATCACCGGAACCGCGTAAATGTAGACACTCGTCTTTACGGAGCCCAGAGCCCGTACTGCGAAGTTCCAGGTGACAAAGCAGAGCGCGGAAGCGCCGAATCCCAGGAAGAGAATATTGAGTGCGTTCTGCATCAGCATGAAACGAGCCGGAGCGATCCGGAAAGGCAGGAAGAACAGCGCCGGTACCATGAAGAGGAGGCCGTAGAAAAAGGTTCTGCGGGTGCTCTCGATGGTTCCGTACCCATAGCTTCCGATCTTTTTCGTGAGTATGGAGTAGGCCGCCCAGGTGATGGCCGCCGCCAGGGCCAGGAAATCTCCTTTGGGGCTTAGCTGTACGCCGGTATCCTTCTGGAAGCTTAAGAGGGAGATTCCAAGCATGGCCGCCGCGAAGCCGGTTAAGAAACGGCGCCCGGGCTTTTCTCCCTTCATGAACAGCCAGTCGAAGAGGCTGGTGAAGAACGGGGCCACGGAGATGATAATGCTTACGTTGGCTGCCTGGGTCAGGGTCAGTGCGAAGTTTTCCATGAGGAAATAGAGGGTGACGCCGCAGAGGCCGGCCGCTGCGAAGAGCAGCTCCGCTTTTCTGTCTCCGGTATGGAGGAGGCGGGGGGCTGCGATCCACAGCGCTGCGTATCCGATAAGAAAGCGGAAAAACAGGATTTCCAGCGGTGTAAAGGATACCAGCAGAACCTTGGTTGAGATAAAGGTGGTTCCCCAGATGAAGATGGTGACGGCGGCCGCAAGATGGCCCGTCATGTTAGACTTTTCTGACATTTGTTTATTCCTCCGTGCCGGCGGTGGTGTCCCTGCCGGATTCTGTAAATATTTTCTGATACTGCTTCGGAGTCAGCCCTGTGAAATCCTTAAAAAAACGGGTGAAATGACTCTGGTCGGTGAAACCGGCCCTGGCGGCCGCGTCGATGGGAGGTACCGCCTGCTCCAACAGCTTCTTCGCCTCTTCTAAGCGGATGGACTGGAGATAGCGGTACGGGGATACTCCCGTCTGCTTCGTAAAAGTATGGAGCAGCCACGATTTGCTCAGATGAATCTGTTCGGTTAGCTCTTCCAGCGTGATATTTTCGGAATAGTGTTCCTTTAGATATTCACACGTATCGGCGATGGCGCTGTCCAAAAAGACTCCGTTATGCTCTTCGTAAGGAGCGCTGTGCTCCTTAAGGATCTGCTCCAGCAGGAAAAAGAATGCTTCCTCTTTTTCAAAGGGGGACGCGTCGGTTACAATGGCATTGTAGACATCGGCCAGCGATGTGGTGATATCGCTGTGATAGACTACATTTACGGTGAATTGTGGGACAAATTCTTTTCCCGTGATGTCGGCGGCCGCCTTTTTCATGACCGGCACGGGTATGTTTAGCGCTCTGTAGTCCAGCAGCTCTCCGTTCATGGGAGAACAGAAGTGGTTGTCTTTGGGATTAAAGAGGATCAAATCCCCCCTCGATAGATCGTACTCGGATCCGCGGCACCACAGATGTCGGCAGCCGCCTTCTATAAAGCCGATGACGTAGCATTCGTGAAAATGATTGGGGAATTTCTGTACGATGCCGCTCAGCTGGTATGCCTCGATACCGAGACAGCTGTCGTAGAATATATGGCGTTGTTCCTGAGATGTTGTCATGGCGTGCTCCTTTCAAACTTTTTTGATTTTATCACAATAAAGTAAAAAAGTCTTGTATGATGTTGCAAATCGAGGAGCCAAAATTCCTTAACTTTACAGGTTTACTTATGAAATCCTGAAAAACTGGAAAGAATTCTTAGAAAGACAGTGACAAAAGATTGAAAATTTGAGAGTAAACGGTAATATGGAGGAACTGCACATGAAGACCATGACAGATAATTTTATGATTTCTTTTTTACAGCGATTTGACGAGCACCCGTTTGATGTGAAGCTCCATGGGAAAACCCATCATATCGGAAATGGAAATCCGACCTTTGTGGTGGATTTAAAAGAGGATATCGAGGGGAAAGAGCTTTTGACGAGCACCTCCCTGGCGCTGGGCGAGGCTTATATGAAGGGAAATTTAGAGGTGGAGGGGGATTTGTTCGAGGCTCTGGACTCATTTTTGGGACAGATGGACCGATTCTCCACAGACCGGTCCAAATTAAAGAAGCTGATGTTTACATCCCAGTCAAAGAAGAATCAGGAGAAGGAAGTCACCTCCCATTATGACATCGGCAATGATTTTTACAGCCTGTGGCTGGATGAGACCATGAGCTATTCCTGCGGTTACTTTAAACATGAGACCGACACCTTATATGAGGCGCAGTGCAATAAAGTGGAGCGTATCCTGGAAAAACTCTGTTTAAAGAAGGACATGACCCTGCTCGATATCGGATGCGGCTGGGGGTATCTGCTGATCCGGGCTGCGAAGGAGTACGGTGTAAAGGGACTGGGAATCACCTTAAGCCACGAACAGCAGAAGGAATTCGAAGAGCGGATCGAAAAAGAGGGATTGACGGGACAGATTGAGGTAGCGCGGATGGATTACCGCGAGCTGGAGAAGAGCGGCAGACAGTTCGACCGGGTGGTCAGCGTCGGGATGCTGGAGCACGTGGGGCGGGCGAATTACGAGCTGTTCGTAAAAAATGTGGATTCCGTGTTAAAGCCGGGCGGGCTCCTTCTGCTTCACTATATCAGCGCGCTCAAAGAGTATCCGGGGGACCCGTGGATCAAGAAATATATCTTTCCGGGCGGCATGGTGCCGAGCCTTCGGGAAATAATCCATTTATTCGGCGACTACCGGTTCTACACTCTGGATGTGGAAAGCTTAAGACGTCACTACTATAAGACCCTGCGTTGCTGGGAACAAAACTTCAGCGGCCACAGGCAGGAGGTGGAGGAGAAGATGGGGACAGAGTTTGCGAGAATGTGGGAACTCTATTTAAGCTCCTGTGCCGCGACCTTCCACAACGGTATCATCGACCTTCATCAGATCCTTGTCTCCAAGGGCGTAAATAACGAGCTGCCCATGACAAGATGGTATTAACTGGAAATGAGGAATTCTCTCAAAAAAGTGGTTGCATTTTTAGTTAGCATATGCTAATATATATTCAGTTAGCAAACACTAACTGCATGTGAATATTCTATACTGTGAGCACTTAGTGAGGTCTTTCACGAACTTAGTGCGAGCCATACCTGAGTACTTAACGAGGTCTTTCACGAATTTAGTACGAACGGTATACATTAACCCTCTGGGTTTTCCTTCATTGACCCGTGAAGGAATCATGGCTCCTATGAGAACCGCCTCTGTTACCGCATGACAGAGGCGGCTTTTCATGTCACAGGAAAGGGGGATGTGCGCGGCAGCGGTGTATTTGAATCTTGTGTATTGATATGCAGAAGAAATAATGATAAAATAGTGAATCAGTATGAGAAAGCAGGAATTGATTGCAGATATTCAGAAAGGAACGGCCAGAAAGGAAAGAACCAGAAAGGATGGAATACAGATGAAAAAGGTACTGATGATGATTCAGGAATCGTGCCCTTACTGCCGGCAGGCACTGCGCATGATGGATGAACTGAAAGCGGAGCGGCCGGAGTTTCAGGCAGTCGAGGTGAAAATTGTGGATGAGAACAGGGAGAAGGCGTTTGCGGATTCCCTGGACTACTGGTATGTACCGACGTATTTCGTGGATGGAGTAAAGGTGCATGAGGGTGTGCCGACCGTGGACAAAGTGCGGAAGGTTTATGAGAGGGCGCTTGATCTGTGAGAGGAGAGCCGGGAAGCGGGGAAATTTGCTGCTGACTGAGCGATCGTATGGTATGATTCCCGTGGACATCGAGTGACTGGATAGAAAGGTACATAATTGTGACGTTATATGAGTAAAGGGAAGAAAAACTGGCTGATGATCCTGATTTACGCGGGACTCATTGCTATGTGCCTCGGCATCGTCTGGTTTGTGGGAAAGATATCCTCACCGACAAAACCGGGCAGAGAAAGCAGCAGCGAGACGACGATGGTGCAGACCGGAGAATCGCAGGAAGAGGAACGTGAAGAGGAGGAGAGCGAGAGCGCGGAAGCGACGCCATCGGAGGCGGAGACACAGGAAGAAAGCAGGCAGCAGGACGAAAGCGGGAGATGGTACGGAGGCCGCACAGAGACGGTCCGGCCGGAGATAGAGGAAGAACTGCCGGTGGAAGAGTATCGGCCGCCTTCCATAGTAACGGTCTCTGATATCCATTATTTCGCCCCATCCATGACCGATTACGGCGAGGCGTTCGACGAGATGGTGGAGCGGGACGATGGAAAGCTGGTTCCTTATATTTCCCAGCTGATGGATGTGTTTACGGAAGAGATGACGGAGACCCGGCCCGATGCCGTGATTCTGAGCGGTGATTTAACATTGAACGGTGAGAAGGGGGCTCATGAGGCGCTTGCGGAAAAGCTGAAGGTGCTTGCGGACCAGGGCGTGCGGGTCCTCGTGATTCCGGGAAATCACGATATTAATAATCCCAACGCTGCCTCCTATTTCGGAGCGGTGAGGGAGGCGGCGGAATCGGTCAGCGCGGAGGAATTCCTGGACATTTACCATGAATTTGGATACGACCAGGCGATCAGCAGAGATGAGACCTCCTTAAGCTATATCTGTGAGCTTGACGAGAAAAACTGGCTGATGATGCTGGATTCCGCCCAGTATGAGCCGGTGAACCTGGTGGGAGGAAGAATACGGAGTACCACCGTCAAATGGATGGAGGAGCAGTTGGAATCTGCAAAGGAACTGGGGATCTCGGTAATTCCCATTGCCCATCACAACCTGCTGAAGGAGAGTATTCTGTATCCTGTGGACTGCACCCTTGAAAACAGCGATGAGGTTATAAAACTGCTGGAACGGTACCGTGTGCCGGTCTTCATCAGCGGACACCTGCATCTGCAGCGGACCAAGAAATACAAGCCTGAGCCGGGAGAACCGGAGGATGCTTACCATATCAGTGAGATCGTGGCGGACTCATTTGCCATTCCGCCCTGCCAGTACGGAATCCTGTCATGGGGAGACGGCGGGCAGCTTCGCTATACGACGAAGGAAGCGGATGTGGAGCGTTACGCGGCGGCTCACGGCCTGACCGATGAAAACTTGCTGAATTTTAAGGAGTACGGAACCGATTTCCTGGTGGGCGTGATAAGCCAGCAGATCTATAAGAAGATGAGCAGTCTGCCGGAGGAGCAGATGCGGGGGATGGCGGAGCTGTACGGCCAGCTGAACCGTGATTACTGCGCCGGGACGCCCATCGACGTGAAAGAGATAAAATCAGATGAGGCATTCCGCTTATGGGAGCGTAACCTTCCGGACAGCCGGATGTTCGAGGAGATCGACGATATTCTGCGCGATACCAGGAAGGATCACAATACGTGGGATTTCCCGGGAGAGTGGTAAAAACTTCCTTTACAAATTATTTCATATCGTGCTATAATGATGAAATAAAATTACATGCGTGACAGGAACGGAGGAAGAGGAGCCATGCAGGATCATATCAACGTTTCAGGAGTCCTGTGTTCTTCTTACGATACCTTTTTTGAGGCGGAAAAGAAGATTGCAGATTATATACTGGAGCACAAAAATGAAATCATCGATATGACTGTCGCGGAGCTGGCTTTGGCAAGCGGAACCAGCGACGCGACGGTATCGCGTTTTTGCAGGCGCTGCGGATTTAACGGTTTTCATCATTTAAAGATTACTCTGGCGAAGGAGGTGGCGGAGGAACGCGGGAAATCCGTGGAGGTATCCAACGATATCAGCCGCGATAATATTGCGCAGTCCCTCCAGAATATCCTGGCCAACAAGGCGGCGGAGCTGACACAGACGGTGTCCATGATGGACCCGGTTCAGCTGGGAAAGATTCTGGAACTGATTGAACATGCCCGCACGGTGCAGCTGGTGGCTGTGGGGAATACGATTCCGGTTGCCTTAGACGGCGCTTTTAAGTTCAATCAGCTGGGCATTCAGGCGGTATCGGGTACGATCTGGGAGACACAGATGGCGTTTACCTGCAATATGGGGCCGGAAGATGTGGTGATCATCATATCCAACTCCGGTTTTTCCAAACGGCTGATGACGCTCACCGCGGTGGCGAAGGAGAATCACTGCAAGATGATTGCGATCACCAACAACGCCGCCTCGCCGCTGGGTCAGGCCAGCGATTACCACATCACAACGGCGACCAGGGAGAAGCTGCTTTTGGGTGAGTTCTGCTTCTCACGGGTATCGGCCACTATGGTGGTCGAGATTCTCTATCTGTTCCTGGCTGTGAGCAAGAAGGATTCATACGACCATATCCGACGCCATGAGATCGCGATTTCCGAGGACAAGAATAACTGATCCGGCGAAACGGGATTATACGAAAAATATGGATATACCATCTATCTTTTCCAACAAGCATTAAAAACAGGAGTGAGTGTCAGGAAGCATACGGTGAACATGCCGTACCGGACATTGGCTCCTGTTTTTTTCGTGGAAGGAAAATATTGTTCCCATGACAGGAAAATCCCGCCCTCATAAAATGAAACAAACGATGATGCATGAAATCAGCAATTATTGGAAAAATACATAGTAAAAAAGTACAAAAAACACGCGGGGAAACGGGGAAAATGGACTGGGCATTTATGGAAATTGACGAAACTCTACAAGAAATAATATTTCTTGTGAAAATGTATTGACGAAAATACTAAATCATAATATAGTATAGCAGAGGGAAGAAATAAAATTTTATAATAATGAGGAGAGGTGACATATGATTTACACAGTGACATTTAATCCGGCTTTGGATTATGTAGTAAAAGTAAATCACTTCACGCTGGGAATGGTCAACAGAACCGTGCAGGAAGACATTTATTATGGGGGCAAGGGCATCAATGTATCGGCGGTACTGAAGACGCTGGGCTTTGGGAGTACCGCGCTCGGGTTTGTGGCCGGATTTACGGGAGACGAGATTGAACGGGGAGTGAAAAATCTGGGATTCCAGTCCGATTTTATCCGGGTGGAGAACGGTATGTCCAGAATCAACGTAAAGCTTAGATCGGAAGAGGAATCGGAGATCAACGGCACCGGCCCGGAGATTACCGAAGCGGATGTGGAAAAGCTTTTTGAAAAGCTTGAGAAGCTGAGGGCGGACGATGTCTTAGTCCTGTCGGGAAGCATCCCGCATTCCATCGACGACGGAATCTATGAGCGGATCATGGAGCGGTTAGACGGAAGGGGCATCCGCATCGTGGTGGATGCGACGAAGGATTTGCTGATGAATGTCCTTTCCTATCATCCATTTATGATTAAACCGAATAACCATGAGCTGGGCGAGATGTTCGGTACGGTGCCAAAGGATGAGGAGGAAATCATATATTACGCCAGACAGCTGCAGGAAAAGGGCGCGGTGAACGTGCTGGTCTCCATGGCGGGGGACGGAGCCGTCTTAATTGCTGAAAATGGAGCGGTATTTTCCATGGGAGTTCCAAAGGGAACGGTGAAGAATTCTGTGGGCGCCGGAGATTCCATGGTGGCGGGATTCATCGCCGGATATCTGGAAAATGGAAATTACGAGCACGCTTTAAGGCTTGGAAGTGCCTGCGGAAGCGCCAGCGCATTTTCCGAGGGGCTGGCCTGTAAGGAAGATATTATGAAACTTTATGAGGAATTACGATAGGAGGGGTTCTGAGATGAGAATAACGGAATTATTGAAAAAAGAAAGCATCGAGCTCGGTGTAAAAGTCTCTGGCAAGGAAGAGGCCATAGATAAGCTGATCGGTCTGATGGCGGCAGGCGGAAGGCTGAACGACAAAGCCGGCTATAAAGAAGGCATTCTGGCCCGCGAGGCGCTGGGTAGCACTGCGGTAGGGGAGGGGATTGCGATTCCTCACGCCAAGGTGGCCGCGGTTAAGGAGCCGGGACTGGCAGCCATGGTGGTGCCTGACGGCGTGGATTACGAAGCGTTTGACGGTTCTCTGGCCAATTTAATCTTCATGATTGCGGCGCCTGAGGGCGAAGCGGATGTTCATCTGGAAGCGCTGTCCCGTCTGTCCACGCTTCTTATGGATCCCGACTTTAAGAATGATTTGATCCATGCGGAGTCAAAAGAAGAGTTTTTAAAGCTGATCGACGACAAGGAATCCGAGCGCTATGAGAAGAAAGTGCGGAAAGAGGAGAAAAAAGCGGAGGATGCGGCGCCGAAGGTTCAGGAGCCTTTAAAGAGCGCAGCCGGATACCGTGTCCTTGCAGTGACCGCGTGTCCTACCGGTATCGCCCACACCTTTATGGCGGCTGAGAATCTGGAGCAGCTGGGAAAGAAGCTTGGTATTCCTGTAAAATCGGAGACCAATGGAGCCGAGGGTGCGGCCAACGTTCTGACAAAGGAAGAGATCGCCGCTGCCGACGGAATCATCATCGCGGCAGACAAGAATGTGGATATGGCCCGTTTTGATGGTAAACACGTAGTGAAGGCCTCTGTCTCCGACGGAATTCAAAAAGGTGAGGAACTGATTAAAAAGGCTGTGAGCGGCGAAGCTCCTGTCTACCACCATACAGGTGCCGCTGCTTCAGAGGAGGGCGGGGAGAGCGAGGGCATCGGCCACACCATTTATAAACATCTGATGAACGGCGTCTCTCATATGCTTCCGTTCGTGATCGGCGGCGGACTTTTAATCGCCCTGGCGTTCCTGTTCGATGATTATTCCATCAATCCGGCTAATTTTGGTAAGAATACACCGATAGCGGCCTATTTAAAGACGATCGGCGAGCAGGCATTTGGCATGATGCTTCCGGTTCTGGCCGGTTATATCGCCATGAGTATCGCGGACCGTCCCGGTCTGGCGGTTGGTTTCGTAGGCGGCATGGTGGCAAAGATGGGAGCCACGTTCATGAATCCGGCAGGCGGGGACGTGAACTCAGGATTTTTAGGCGCGCTTCTGGCTGGTTTTATCGGCGGTTATATTGTTGTCCTGTTAAAGAAAGTATTTAAAAAGCTTCCGAAATCTCTGGAAGGCATCAAACCGGTTCTCTTATATCCACTGCTGGGCATTTTCCTGGTCGCGGTGGCAACGACATTTATCAATCCGTTCGTTGGCGCGATCAATGACGGTCTGACTCATTTCTTAAACGGCATGGGCGGCACCAGCAAGGTGATCCTCGGAGCCGTTGTCGGCGGCATGATGTCCGTAGATATGGGCGGCCCGGTCAATAAGGCGGCATACGTGTTCGGCACGGCGCAGCTGGCGGAAGGAAACTTCGATATTATGGCAGCGGTTATGGCGGGCGGCATGGTTCCTCCCATTGCGATCGCATTGTGCAGCACATTTTTTAAGAAGAAATTTACGAAGAAGGAACGCCAGTCCGGTCTGGTAAACTATATCATGGGCCTGTCCTTTATATCCGAGGGCGCCATACCGTTTGCGGCATCAGATCCGCTGCGCGTGATTCCGTCCTGTATCATCGGTTCGGCCGTGGCAGGCGGGCTTTCCATGGCATTGAACTGTACGCTGCGCGCACCTCACGGCGGTATCTTCGTACTTCCGACGATCGGAAATCCGTTCGGCTATCTTGCCGCGGTTGTGATCGGATCGGTGGTTGGCTGTGTGATACTGGCAGCGCTTAAGAAGAATAAGGCTGGAGAAGAATAAGCCTGGAGAAGAATAAGCCTGGTAA
The DNA here is from genome assembly GCF_046966825.1 of Hungatella sp. Taxonomy (NCBI): domain Bacteria; kingdom Bacillati; phylum Bacillota; class Clostridia; order Lachnospirales; family Lachnospiraceae; genus Hungatella; species Hungatella sp. The sequence goes on from NZ_JBKVCZ010000006.1 coordinate 79,660, forward strand.
AAAATCGAAAAGGGAAAGATCAGTTGGGTAAAACACTGGTTTTTCCCTTTTCAATTACAGTCTTGTTATTCCTTGCTTCACCATTTCCAATATTCTAATCTTTCCTGTCTTTATCCCGCGCAGCTTTCAAATGTTTCCCGTGCCATTTTGCCAGCAGGATGGTATAATTGACAGAAAAAGAGAGAAAACGGTCCTTTCATATCAGGAGGGATCGCGTGGGAAGGCAGGAGGAAGATGGCTGAATTTGAAGAAAACGGGAGCGGGTCCATTCGCTGCTTAAAGCAGTCCATCACAGGCAGTCCTTTCTGTTTTTTATGGTGGGATTAAGCGTAGAGATGGAGAAAGGAAATGAGAGAATGCTAACAATAAAGCGAGTGAGCCTGGATATTCCGCGGGGACGCCGGATTCTGGCGGTCAGCGATATCCACGGCCATGTTCATTTTTTGAAAAGGGTGCTGGAAAAGGCGGGGTTCTGTGAGGATGACGAGCTGATAATCGATGGTGATATCATTGAAAAGGGACCGTATTCCTTAGAAACGCTCCGTTATGTCATGGAGCTTGATAAAAAACGTAACGTCCATGTGATTTCGGGGAATGTGGATTCATGGCAGCTGGAGCTGATTGGAAGCCGCGAACCAGAGCGGACAAGGGCACTGGCGGAATTTATCCGAACGGCCAAGAAACGATGGGGAGGAAGTCTTTTTCTGGATTTCTGTGAGGAAATGGGGATGGGGCATCCACAGACGGAAGCGGAGACTGCCGCTGCCAGGGAAAAGGTGATAGTCCACGGGCAGGCGGAACTGAAATTTTTATCAGAGCTGCCTTCCATCGTGGAAGCGGGCAATTTTATCTTTGTTCACAGCGGCCTTCCTGAGCGGTGGGAGGAGATGGATGGGCAGGAGGCCACTCCGGTTCTGAAGTTCGATGACTTTCGGAACAGGGGCGGAAGCTTCGACCAGTGTGTGGTGGCAGGCCATTGGCCCGTCTGTCTTTACCGCCATGAGATGGCGGAATTCAACCCGTTTTTTGACCGGAACAAGAATATCATCAGCATCGACGGGGGCTGCGGCCTGAAGCGGGATGGACAGCTTAACTGCCTGATCATTCCGGATGCAGAGGGAACCATGGAAGAAGTCAGCTGGACCTCCTACGGGGGATTTCCGGAAATGACGGCTGTCGACAGCCAGCAGGAGAGGAAGGCCCAGATATCGGTCCAGTACACGGACAACCGTGTGGAACTTCTGCCGGAGCAGAGTCCGGGTGCGGGGCTGGTGCGCCTTCGCCACCTGACCACGGATACCGTGCTTGACGTACCGGAAGACTATTTATATGAGCGGGATGGGACGCTCCGGTGTGATGATTTCTGTGACTATCATATGGAAGTAAAGGCAGGAGAGCGGGTGGAACTGGTGGAAACTGGCGCCATGGGAAGCCTCATTAAGAAGAACGGGGTCAGCAGCTGGTATCACGGAAGGCTGGAGCCGGTATAGAATAGGGGAGTAAACAATATGAGCGAAGCTGGTAAGAATCAAAGGGAAGGCGAAACCACGATCACTGAAACCACGATCAACGAAACCAGGGTACTGTCCGGCGCTCCTGTGATTGAAAGGGACGTAACCGCACTTCTGGAAGAGATATCCTTGTGCCCGGAAACGGCAGCGGTGGCGGTGGGCGGCTCCAGGGCTACGGGAAAGGCCGATAAGAAGTCGGATTACGATATCTATGTGTATGTGGAAATGGAGATAGCAAAAGAGCGGCGTAAGAGTATCCTGGAAAAGTACTGCGGCGTCATGGAGATAGGAAATCACTATTGGGAGTCAGAGGACAACTGCACGCTGAACAATGGTGTGGACATTGATATTATTTATCGGAAGCTTCAGGATTTTGAGGGAGATGTGGCAGCGGTTGTGGAGCAGAGCCGGGCTTCCAACGGCTACACTACCTGTATGTGGCATAATCTTGCCACGTGCAGGATCCTGTATGACAGGGACGGAGCACTGGAAGCTATGAAGAAGCGCTTTGATGTCCCCTATCCGGAGGCGTTGAGGACTGCAATCATTCGGAAGAACAGAGCCCTGCTAAGCGGCGTGCTCCCGTCTTACGATGCACAGATACGGAAGGTAGCGTCCAGGAGAGACCTTGTCAGCATCAATCACAGGACAACGGAATTTCTGGCCAGCTACTTCGATATTATTTTCGCCATGAACAGGCAGACCCATCCGGGGGAGAAACGGCTCGTGAGTCTCTGCAAAGACAGATGCGAAAATTTGCCGGACCGGTTTGAGGAAAATCTGAACCATTTATTTTCCGTTATGTACGATCCTGATGGGGCTGTCAATGATGTGATCGCCTGTATGCTGATAGAACTGGACCAGGCTTTGCTGAAAGCAGAAAATGGGAAGCCGTATATATAGACCACAGACGAATCCGGGAAAATTAAAAATCCCGGGCGGCGCTGAATGCGTGCTCGGGATTATACGTTCCTGTGCTCTTTCTGGTGTGTCCCATCTATTTTAAATTAAGAGGTGAATTCCTTCATTTCTTCGATCTCTTTTTCCTGAGCATCGATGATGTTCTGGGCGAGAGTCCTGATCTCCTCGTAATTGGTGTACTCGAGGATGGATTTGGCCATGTCAACCGCCATCTGGTGATGCATGATCATGCCCTCGGCAAATGCATGATCGAGGCTGTCGGTGCCGGACTTACTCATGGAATGGTCATGCTCCAGCATCTTGTCGTATTCGTCTAAATATGCGCTTTCCTGGTCTGCATCGTTGTGGCCTTCCGCCTCATACTTTTTGATCAGATCCTTCATCTGCTGAATCTCTTCTGTCTGAGTGGTTTTGATGTTTTCGGCCAGTTTTTTCAGCTTTTCATTGCTTCCGCCGTATTCGAGGTAGCTGTCGGCCATATCGATGGCGGACTCATGATGAGGAATCATGCCGTTTAAAAAGTCGATGGATGCATTTCCTGTCTTGGGGATGTTCTCCATGTCATGCATCATGTCCATCATGATCTCATCCTGGCGTTGTAAGTAGCGGTTGGTGTCGTCGTCAGAGGCTGCGTCACTGCCGCCGTGACCGCTATGGTCCATACTGTTTTTACTTTCCGCCGAACCGGACGACTGTTCCCCGGTCTGGCTGCTGCTTTCCATCTCCGTCGGTGCGGGTGGAATCGGCGCTTTTTTTCTGCTTCCGGCCGCGGCAAAGGCGGCTATTGCAAGGATAACGATGGCGGCAATGATTCCAGTCGCCCAGTATTTCATATTTTTGTTCATAATCCCATTTCCTCCATTTCTTATCGGTAATCTTAGTATGAGGTAGTCATGATAGGTTTATGCACGATGGAAAATCTAATCTTGTACAGGAATGGATGCTCTGGTAAAATAAGGATAAAAAGGAGGCGTCTTCTATGCGAACAGAACAGGAAATGTATACAATGATAATCAATACGGCAAAGGCAGACGACCGCATTCTCGCCGTTTATATGAATGGATCCCGGGTGAATCCGGAGGCGGAAAGGGATATTTTTCAGGATTATGATATCGCCTTCGTCGTGAAGGAGACGGAAAGCTTTCGGAGGGACAGAACGTGGATCGACCGGTTTGGAGACCGCCTTTACATGCAGTATCCGGAGGAGAACGACGAGTTTCCCTCGGATGTGGAAAACTGCTACGGATGGCTCATGCAGTTTGCCGATGGAAACCGCCTCGACCTTCATGTACAGACGCTTTCCTACTCCCTGCAGATGATGGAGGAGGACCGGATGTTTCGGATTTTGTATGATAAGGCTGGCTGTCTGTCTGAAGCGCCGGAACCGACGGCGGAGCAATACCGGGTGCAACGGCCGGAGGAGAGCCAGTTTCTCTTTGTCTGCAATGAATCCTGGTGGTGCCTGAACAATGTAGCGAAGGGACTGTGGAGAAAAGAGGTGCCGTATGCGCAGGACATAGTGAACCTCCATGTGCGCCCCCAGCTCATTACGCTTCTGTCCTGGAAGGCAGGGATTCGGACGAATTTTACCTGCAGTGCGGGGAAATCAGGAAAGTATCTGTACCGCAGCTTATCACAGGAGGACTGGGACCGGCTGATCCGGACGTACGCGGGCGGCAGGCTGGATGAGATGTGGGAGGCGGCCGATGCCATGTGCGTGCTGTTTCATGAGACCGCCCTGGCGGTGGCAGAACAGCTGGGATTTCGGTACGATGTGAAGGAAGCGGAGGCGAGTCTGGGCTTTTTCCGCCATGTTAAGGGACTGCCGGAGGATGCGAACGAGGTTTTGTGAGTTTGTAAGTTTTATAGGAATACAAGTGATTTTCCGCTGCTGAATAAGGCTTTTGTCTGATCTGAACTTATAATCAGAGCGGAAAATCTTCCTGCTTTTTAACCTTGATATAATGATCATAGAGTCTGGCAGATATCAATGTTCACGATATCAAAGAATCGTTTTATATTTCTTGCAATTTCTAACCATATATGGTAATCTGTAACATACAACCAACAAGGTTACCGGTTTATTCAAATGATTCAAAATATTTTCGTTTATTCTTAGTAACGGCATATCGCCGGAGTAATTCCAAAAAGTAAAATTTAATATAGTAAGTTATAACGGCAGATTGCGTAAAATTGGCTCCTGTACTTGTATTTTACACAGTATTTTTATATAATCATACTGAAGGCCCCATAGCCTCTCTGCGTTGTAAAAGAAACAGGAGGTGTGCATATGGGGAAAAGAGATATTGCATTAGCCAGGTATTTTGAAGACGAGGACCGGTATGCGGATTTGATTAATGGTTTTGTGTTTCGTGGCGAACCAGTTATATCCGGCGAGAATATTTTAGATAAAAATACTCGGATAACAGGGATTCTCGGAAATCTTAAAAAGCGGTTTGCAGTTCAAAAATATCGAGATGTGGTAAAAAGAGTTGTTCTTGGAGTGAATTTTGTAGTAATAGCGTTAGAACATCAGGATCAGATTCACTACAGTATGCCAGTGCGTGTAATGCTTGAGGACGCAGCCGGATATGATGAGCAGATGAGGAGAATCCAGAAGAAGAACCAAAGGGTTAAGGGGCTGGATAAGGGGGAGTTTCTTGGCAGTTTCAGGAAGGAAGACAGGTTAAACGCTGTTTTTACCATTGTTCTGTACTACGGTGAGAAAACATGGGATGGTGCAAAGGACCTTTATTCGCTTATTAATTTCGATGAAGTTCCGGAAATGCTGAAAGATCTGTTTAACAACTATCGTCTTCATGTTCTGGAGGTCAGACGTTTTAAAGATATCGACCAGTTTAACACTGATTTGAGGGAAGTATTCGGATTTATTGGCTTTTCCGCAGATAAAACTGCGGTACGTAATTATGTCGCAGAAAATCGGGACAGCTTTGAACAGCTGAGCGAAGATGCCTATGATGTAATTGCTGTCATGGCTCATTCGAAAGAACTGGAAGACGTAAAGGAAAGGTACAGAGAGAAAGGCGGGAAGATTAATATGTGTGAAGCCATTCGGGGAATGATTGAAGACGGCAGACTTGAGGGAAGGCGAGAGGGTAAACTTGAGGGAAGGCGTGAAGGTGAATTAAAGGCAAAGCAGATTGTTGCCAGAAATATGTATTTACGTGGAATGTCAGAGGAGGATACAGCCGGCCTGTGCGAGGAAGATATAGAATTGGTAAGACAATGGTTCCGTAAGTGGAGAAAACAGGACACGCGGTAACGCAGAGCATTAAATTTTTCAGTAAGGAGGCATAAATTATGAAAACATACAATTGGGGAATCATAGGAACCGGATTAATTGCGCGGGAGATGGCGTCGGCCCTGACTGCGTGCCGCGGCGCCGTCTATGGTGTCTGCGGAACGAGCAGAGAGAAGGCGGAGCGCTTTGCGGCGGAGAACGGGGTTCTTCACGCGTATACGGATGCAGATGCACTGCTTTCGGATGCAAATGTGGATATTGTATACATAGCAACGCCTCACAACATGCATTTTGAATTCATCAGGCGGTCGGTCCTGGCTGGAAAACATGTTCTCTGCGAGAAGGCCATTACGGTGTCGTCCGCGGAGATGGAGGAAGCGGCTGCGCTGGCTGAGGAAAAGGGTGTGGTGGTAATGGAGGCCATGACGATTTTCCATATGCCTCTCTATAAAAAGCTTAAGGAGATCGTAGCTTCGGGGGCAATTGGGCCGGTGAAGACGATTTCCGTCAATTTTGGAAGCTGTAAGCCTTACGATGTGACCAGCCGGTTCTTTTGTAAAGACCTGGCCGGGGGAGCGCTTCTCGATATCGGAACGTACGCCGTGTCCTTTGCCAGGTATTTTCTGGATGAGAGACCGGATACCGTTCTGTCTGCCGTGAAGCGATTCGAGACCGGAGTGGACGAACAGTCCGGAATCGTGTTCATGGGCGAGAACGGACAGATGGCGGTTATCGCGCTCTCCATGAGAGCCAAGCAGCCAAAACGCGGCGTGGTAGCCGGAGAACTGGGATATATCGAGGTCGCGGAGTATCCGAGGGCGGACCGCGCGGCCATCGTCTATACGGCAGACGGACGGAGAGAGGAGATCGCCTGCGGCGACAGCAAGAAGGCGCTGGAATACGAGGTGGAGGATATGGAAAAAGCCGTGTCAGGGCACCTTGTGTCAGAGAGCATGGTCCTTTCCAGGGATGTTATGTGGCTTTTAAGCAGTGTGCAGAAGCAGTGGGAAGAGCAGGACGAAGAGCAGGACGAACAGCAGGACAAACAGCAGGACGAACAGGCTGGAACACAGAAGTAAGGACAGAATATGGAGGACAAAATCATGTATCAGTGCTGTATTTTTGATTTGGATGGAACGATTATCAATACACTGCATTCTTTAAAGAAGACGGTGAATGAGACGATAAAACAGTTTGGCTACGGCCCTATTGATGAGTATCACGTCAGGTATTTCGTAGGAGACGGTTATAAGAAGCTGGTGGAACGGACGCTGGTTTACTGTGGGGACACAGAGCTTACGCATTACGGGGAGGCGCTGACGGTCTACGACGAGATGTTCAAGAAATACTGTTTATATCAGATGGAACCGTATGCAGGGATGCCGGATTTTTTAAAGATGCTGAAGAAAAAGGGAATCAGGATCGCGGTGGTGACAAACAAAGCCCATGACCGCGCTGTCGAGTGTGTGGAGACCGTCTATGGTCCTGGCTTTTTCGATAAGATAACCGGCGAGGGAAAGGGCATGAAGTGTAAGCCGGACCCCGAGGGCGCCCTTAAGACGGCGGAGGAATTCCATGTGGAGCCGTCGGAATGCCTCTACTTTGGAGATACGAACACCGACATGAAGACGGGAATCAACGCAGGCATGGACACCGTGGGTGTTCTGTGGGGATTCCGGGACAGGGCAGAGCTGGAAGCATTTAAGCCGAAATACATCATCAGCCATCCGGATGAAATCAGATCCCTGTTTAACGAAACAAACGAGAATTCCCCCGCCTCTGCAGGGGAAAAATGAAACAAATAAACAATGAATAAAATTGAAAAAAGACAGGAAACTAAAGAGAGATGCTCTGAGCTGAAAGAGAGGTCTCTCTTTTTTGCTGCATAGGGAAGCTTTTTCTGTGCATCAAAAAAAGTCTCCTGGGACGGCACGTTGCGCTTTACCGGGCGTCTTGTTTCGGTGAAAACGTCTGGCCAGCCGGCTCAGAAACGATATTTTACGGGATAACTCATCAATCCAAGGAGGAAACATGGCAAAACACTGGAAATGGGGATTTGTGATACTGGCCGCTGTATGGGCCGCACTTTTCGGAAACATGCTGGGGTATGCCTGGAATGTGACGCATCGGGAGGAGCCAATACCTGAGGTGCCAATGGAACAGATCCAGAATACGAATATAAGCGAGGTGGCTCAGGAGACGATGGACCGGTTCTGGACGGTGGCCGTGTTTGGGGTGGATTCCAGAGAGGGAAAGCTTGGAAAAGGCACACGGTCCGATATGGAGATGGTATTAAATATCAATCTGGAGACCGGAGAAATCCGAATGGTGTCGGTTTACCGGGATACCTACGTAAAGATTGATGAAAAGAATAAATACGATAAGATCAATCAGGCCTATTTTGAAGGCGGTCCGGCTCAGGCCATTTGGGCGCTGAGCGAAAATATGGACTTAAATATCGACGATTACGTTTCCTTCAGCTGGAAGGCCGTGGCAGATGCGATTAACCTGTTAGGAGGGATCGACGTGGAGATCAGTCCGGAGGAGTTTAAGGTCATCAATGGCTTTATTACAGAGACCGTGGAGTCCACAGGAGTCGGTTCCCACCATTTAAAGAAGTCGGGAATGAACCATTTGGATGGGGTGCAGGCCGTAGCGTATGCAAGGTTGCGGAAGATGGATACGGATTTTATGAGGACAAAACGGCAGCGGCTGGTGGCGGAGCTGGTGTTGGAGAAGTTAAAGCAGGCCGATTTGGGAACTGTGCGTCAGCTGGCATTTTCCATACTCCCTTCCGTATCCTCCAGCGTGGGGATGAAGGATATTCTCTCCCTGGCGGGCACTGTGTCGAAATTCCATTTAACGGAGACCGAGGGTTTCCCATTTGAGCTGAAGGATGCGATGGTGGGAAAGAAGGACTGCGTCATACCGGTCACTCTGAGAGACAATGTAATCCGTCTTCACCAGTTTTTATTTGACGAGGAGGATTATGTGCCGTCGCAGCAGGTGGAGGAGATCAGTGAGCAGATCGAGCTTCACACCAGAAAAAGGTAAGTGTTCAGCCTCCGCTTCCGCAAAAACCATAAAAAGTAAAAAAACACTTGAAAAAACAGTTAGCATATGCTAATCTATATAAAGTTAGCGATAACTAACTTATGGCTTTCAAAAATCTGGATAGATAAAATAAGTTTGCTCCGGGGATAATGAGAAAGTGGAAGGAGTGAAACGGATGTCAACAGACGCAATTATGTCATATATTTCAGAGTGCAGCCACGCAGGAAGGCTGGAGTTTCAGGTTTCCATCCAGTGCGCCCCCGTATTAAAGGGAATTAAGGCGTCTAATCTTGTGACCATGGCAAAGGGATCGCTGCAAACCGTAAGAAGCGCCCTTGCAGGCACAGAAATTACTGCGGTCATGCTGGCAGCCGGCGACAGGACAGAGGTTCTGTTTCTGTACCGCTTCCCCATGCTGAAAGCACTTCTGGCAAATAAGGAAATCAGAAAATTTTTAAAATCCTGCGGATATGTGCAGTTTGATCTGGCTTCCATTCTCATGGGATTAAAACGCAAATATACCGCGTATCTGGCCGGCAGCGGAGAATTTCCGCACGAACTGGGCGTTCTGCTGGAATATCCGGTCGAGGATGTCAAGGATTTTATCCGTTACAACGGAGAGAAATTCCTGTTTACCGGTTACTGGAAAGTATATCACAATCCTGCGCAGGCCAGGCTTAAATTTACCCGGTATGACCGGGCGAGAGAGGCCGCCATGCAGCAGATCATAAATGGAAGCCGCCTGTATGAAGTGGCGGTAAGAAAAGGAGAATAAAACATGAGCGATATTTATGTAGTATATTTTAGTTCAACAGGAAATACAGAGGAAATGGCAAAGCATGTTGCAGACGGAATCGAGAGAAAGGGTGGAAACCCGGTACTTACAGAGATTGGAAGCGCAGATCCGGATCACTTAAAGGAGGCTTCCGCCTTTGCGCTCGGCTGTCCTGCCTGCGGCGCAGAGGAACTGGATGAGAGCATGGAGTCCTTAATCGAGGAGATATCCGGTTCTCTGGAAGGCAAGCACGTCGGGCTGTTCGGCTCCTACGGATGGGGCGGCGGCGACTGGATGCGCGAGTGGGAGAAGCGCATGGCGGAGCGCGGCGCGAAGATCGTCGGCGGTGAGGGCGTCATCGCTCTGGAATCCCCGGACGGAGACGCGGAGAAGCAGCTTAAGAACCTGGGTGAAGCGCTGGCGGAGCTTGGCGCTCAGGCTTAACCTGAGATTAAGATTAATGCCGCCGGACTTTATAGTTGGCCGGCAGGAATTGTTTCGTATAATTCCTGCCGGCCATTCTTTTAGGAGCATTTGGCAGTGCTTCCTACGGTGTATTTGGCTCCAGCACCAGAAATGACTGCGGTTCCAGAACGATTTGTCCGTTCTCCCATCTGCCGCTGCCGATGGAATAGATGGCAGACTTCTGACCGTCAGAAGGTACTGTGACCGTCTCGCCTGACGGATTGACCGCAACGGTCAGTGCGCCGCGGCGGTATACGAAGGGCATCACTCCCTTTTTGGCATAGAGCGGCTCAAATTCTGCGTCGGCCTGTAAATCTGCCCGATCATGGCGCAGGGCCAGCAGGGCTTTTACGGTGTGGAGCAGGGAATCCGGATTGGATTCCTGATTTTCTACGGTGGGCGCGTCGGGTGCTTCATCAACCGGGAGATAGAGGCTGTCTTTATCCGCATCGGAGAAGCCCGCGTTCTTTCCGCTGTTCCACTGCATTGGTGTGCGGGAACCGGTTCGGAAGTAGCCGCCTTCCTTTGTCGCCAGCTCTAAATAGCGCATTCCGATCTCATCGCCGTAATAGAGATAGGGAACGCCCGGCATGGTAAAAATGAACGCAAAGGCCAGCTTCAGCTCGGTCTCGTCCAGATTATAGCGGGGACGGAGCGTGTCGTGATTGCAGGTCAAAAGACAGAAGTAACCGTCCTCTTTCGAAGCTTCGTATTTGGGCAGGTAATCGTCTAAGAACCTTGTAATATCTCCGTGGCTGTCCTTTTTGAAGAAGCTGTGGTCCTCCTGGTTCTCATAGTCGCGCATCAGGGTGCTGTAGCCATTGCCGCGTCCATTTAAGAAGAAATCCATGTGGAAGCCTGCCTTCAGCGCGAGCCGCGGATTGCCCCATTCGGAGACCATGGCGGCTTCCGGATAGTCGCTGTCCAGCATGTTCCTGACGTCTCGCCAGATGGCACAGGTGCCGGTCTTTTCCTCATCGTCGTTCTTCACGAGAGAGGCGGCCATGTCCACACGGAAACCGTCACATCCCCGGTCGAGCCAGAAACGCATGACATCCTTCATGGCCTCTCTGGTGGCGGCACAGTCCGGATGATCGGTGGGAAGCTGCCACGGCTCCTTCGGATCTAAGAAGCCGTAGTTTAAGGCCGGCTGGCATTTGAAAAAGTTGAGTACATAGACGCCGCTGCGTTCACTCTCTCCGCCGATATACGGAAAGCCCTTGGCGCCCTCGAAACAGTGATTGGTCCAGATGTAGCGGTTGGAGTATTCGTTGGTCTCCGCCTTCTGGCTCATGGTAAACCACTCATGCTCCTCGGAGGTGTGGCCGGGAACGAGGTCCAGCAGCACGCGTATGCCCCTTTTGTGGGCCTCCTCAAACAGATGGTACAGATCTTCATTGGTTCCGTAACGGGGGGCTGCCTTCTTATAATCCCGGACATCGTAGCCCGCGTCCTTAAAGGGGGAGTCGAAACAGGGATTGATCCAAAGGGCATTGCAGCCCAAGTCCCTTATGTAGTCCAGCTTCCCGGTGATTCCCTGAAAATCCCCGATCCCATCCCCGTTGGTATCCTGAAATGACTGGGGATAAATTTCGTAAAATACTGCGTCTTTTAACCATTGCGGCATGACCATTTCCTCCTTTTAATGTAACAGTTCAGATGGCTTATCCATAATTCCTGTCTACGATGCTATTGACATCTGCTATATTGATAATATACTATAAAAAAGAAAGGAAATCTTGCAAAATAATACCGGATAGTAACACAATTCTATGATAATGGGGAGGATAAATGGAAATGGAGAGAACGGGGCTTAAGACTGGGAGCACAGGCGGCCGGATGCCGGACTATAAAGAGAAGACAAATCACGGGGATGCACTGATGCCGGTCCGCTATTACCACTGTTCCGTACCGAATTCGTACAGAAATCTCTCCCTGCACTGGCATGAGGAGATGGAGATCACCCTGATCCGGTCGGGGGCCATCTATTACGATATCGATTTTGAGACATTTTCGGTGGGGGAAGGGGATCTGCTTTTGATTTCTCCCCACATGCTCCATTCTGCCCATGAGATGCCGGGGAAGGACATGGTGTCGGACAGCCTTGTGTTTCATCTCGACTTCCTGGGCTACCAGGTTCCGGATGCCTGTACCCTGAAGTTCTTAAACCCGGTCCAGTCCGGGAAGCTGCGTTTCCTTCCGGTCGTGAAGCCGGGGACAGCTGGCTATGAGGAGATGAAGGCGTGTTTTGTCCTTCTTTTAAAATGCTTTAATGAGAAGCAGTATGGGTACGAGCTGTACACGAAGGAACTGCTTATGCGGTTTTTCCGCCTGCTGTACCAGTACGGATGTGCGGCGAAGCACGAGGGAAGCAACGGAGAATCCGGCGCCGAGGAGAAGTTAAAAGAGGTTCTTTCGTATATTCAGTCAAATTACAGGGAAACGTTAACCATAGAGGAGCTGGCATCGGTCTGCCATTTCAGCCAGACTCATTTTATGAATTTCTTTAAACGGTATGCAGGCATGACCTGCATAGAGTATATCAACCATTACCGGATCACCAGGGCGGCGGCCGACTTGGTGGAGACGGAACGGCAGGTGATGGATATTGCGCTGGAAAATGGCTTCCGGAACATTTCTTATTTTAATAAGGTATTTAAGGAACGGTTCGGAGTGACGCCGGGGAGCTACCGGAAAAACAGCCTGGAAAACCTTTCCCTGTCCTGTAAAATGTGATATACTATGCAGATGGAATCAGATTGGAGACGTAATGAATGAAGAAAAATAGAAGAATCCCGCGGAAGTTCTGCATCGGAACCGTGATTCTGGCTATGATTTTAACGGGATGTGCCGGACGGCAGATTCCCTCAGCGGAGCCGGAATCAGAGGGCGGGAAGCTGAATGTGGTGACAACGCTGTTTCCTTACTACGATTTTACCAGGCAGATTGCCGGTGAACATATTAACCTGACCATGGTGGTTCCGGCAGGAATGGACAGCCATTCCTTCGAGCCGACGCCGGCCGACATGATCACGATTCAGAACGCCGACGTGCTGATCTGCAACGGCGGAGCCATGGAACACTGGCTGGAGCGGGTCCTCTCGGCGGTTGATACCTCCCACATGGCCGTCATGACGGGGATGGATTACGTGGATACCGTTCAGGAGGAGATTGTGGAAGGCATGGAAGAGGAGGCGCATGGCCACGACCACGACCACAGCCACGATGACCTTTACAGCCATGAGCTGTATGACGACGACGGCCATGGGGAAGAGATCGAATACGACGAACATATCTGGACCTCGCCTGTGAACGCCATGAAGCTGGTGAAGGGCATCGAAGAGACCCTGGCTTTAGCAGATCCCGGGAACCGGGCGGCATATGAAGCGAATGCGGAAAGCTATCTGTTGAAGCTTGAGAAGCTGGATCAGGAGTTTCGTGACGTGACAGCCAATGAAAAGAGGAACATGATAATCGTGGGGGATAAGTTCCCTTACCGTTATTTTGCGGATGAGTATGGCTTGCGCTACAGGGCTGCATTTTCCGGATGCAGTACGGATACGGAGCCGAGCGCCAAAACCATCGCTTACCTCATCGATAAGATGAAGACAGAACAGATTCCGGTCATCTACTATCCGGAGCTGACCAGCCACCGGGTGGCGGAGATCATCTCCGAGGAAACGGGCGCAGAACCGCTCTTACTGCATTCCTGTCACAATGTGACCAGGAGGGAATTTGACAGCGGCGTGACCTACTTAGACTTAATGGAACAGAATGTGATTAATTTGAAAAAAGGACTGGAATAGATGAATTCATTGATACAATGCAGCCATGCGGATTTTGGCTATGAAAACCAGGATGCCGTGGTGGACGTCACCATGAAGGTGAATCCCGGTGATTACGTCTGCATCGTCGGAGAGAACGGTTCCGGAAAGAGCACCCTGATGAAGGGAATGCTGGGACTCTTAAAGCCGACGAAGGGCACCATATCCGTGTCGGATGAACTGAAAAAGAG